>JAUXPG010000280.1 GCA_030683915.1 Gemmobacter sp. | reverse complement strand
AGTGCGATGGGCCGCATCGCACCGTCGCTGCCGCTTGCGGCGCGGTCGCTGGGCCAGACGGCAGGGGGAACGCTGTGGCGCGTGCATCTGCCGATGATCCGCGGTTCGGTCGGCATGGCGTTGCTGGTCGTGTTCGTCGATTGCGTCAAGGAACTGCCAGCAACCTTGCTGCTGCGCCCCTTCGGCTACGACACGCTGGCAACGCGGGTCTACGAAAAGGCCAGCACCGAGGCCCTTGGCGAGGCCGCACCGGCCGCATTGCTGGTCATCGCGGTGTCGCTGGTGGCTGTGGGGCTGCTGGCGCGCGGCACCCGCGACGGTACTGCGGTTGTGAGTTGACCAAAGGCAAAGGCTCGTTGCCTTGCCCCCCGCAGCAGTTCCGACGTGTGTCGTCGGCATTGCCATTCCGCGTTGATGGTGCGACCGCGCCCCGGCGGCGTCGGTGTGTCAATGTGGGTCTGTTGGGACAGGAGGCGAAGATGGCATCGGGTCTCAATGGAGGGCCTGATAAGGCCGCAACGTCGACCGAGCGAGTGGCGCAGTGCGCCTCACGCAAGCGCCCGTCAGATTGCGGGTCGCTTGGCGAGTAGCCCCGGGAAGGCGTTAAAAAGCCATTACACATCAAAGGATGTCGGCGGAGAGGGTGGCCGCCACGGGCTATTCCGTCACGTTCCGAATCGTTCCATAAGTTGTTGTTTTTGTGAGATAACATTGTCTTTCCTTGTCTGACACATTCCGGCATATTCCTACTCAATCCACGTTGATGTGGGGGACATGATGGGGGATGCATCTTGGCGACAAAGGGCATTCGGAAGCCGCAAAAGGCGCTGACGGCGCGCTTCGTGGACACCGTGACCGAACCGGGTAAATATTTCGACGGGCAGGGCTTGTTCCTTCGCGTTCAGCCGAACGGCGCGAAACAGTGGGTGCAGCGCATCGTCATTCGCGGGAAGCGCTGCGAACTTGGCTTGGGAAGCCCCCCCGCTATCCCGCTTGCGACGGCGCGGAAGCTAGCGCTCGACCATCGGGGCGCGGCGATGCTGGGCCGCGACCCCTTGCAGGAAAAGCGCGAAACCCGTTCGGGGCTGACGTTTGAAGCCGCTGTTGAATCGTTCCTTTCCGCGAAGCTGGATGAATTCAGGAACGAAAAGCACAAGCTGCAATGGCGCTCGACGCTCGACACCTACGCCAACCCTGTTCTCGGAGAAAAGCTGTTAAGCGACATAACCTTGCAGGACGTTCTTAAGGTTCTGGAACCGATTTGGCAAAGCAAGACCGAAACCGCCAGCCGACTTCGCGGACGCATTGAAGCGGTGTTGTCGTGGGCGACGGTGGCCGGGCATCGCAAGGGCGACAATCCCGCGCGGTGGAAAGGCAATCTTTCCGAAATGCTTCCCAAGCCTGACAAGGTGGCAAAGCAGGACAATCAACCGGCGCTGGCGCTTGGTGATGCTCCGCGCTGGCGGGCTGAACTGGCGCGGCGCGATGGGCTGGCCGCTCGGGCGGTGGAATTCCTTGCGCTGACGGCTGCACGCTCGGGCGAAGTGCGCGGCATGACTTGGGATGAACTCGACTTTGCGGGCTTGGATTTTAACCTAACCCCGGCTGCGACACTTGCGACAACTGCGACATGGACCATTCCGGCTTCGCGGATGAAGGCGGGCCGGGCGCATCGCGTGCCGCTTACCCCCGACGCGGTGGCAGTGTTGAAGGGGCTGGTGCGGACGGAAAGCCCTTATGTGTTTCCAGCCCAGCGGGGCGGGATGCTGTCAGACATGACGCTTTCCGCTGTCATGCGGCGGATGCAGGAAGCCGAAGTAAAGGCGGGCCGGACCGGCTTTCTGGACCCGGCAAGCAAACGCCCTGCCGTGCCGCACGGGCTGCGCTCGACATTCCGCCAATGGGCTGCGGAACAGGGCTTCCCGCGCGACATGGCGGAAATGGCGCTGGCGCACTTCGTGGGGAATGAAGTGGAACGGGCCTATCAGCGAAGCGACATGCTGGAGCGGCGCCGGGCGATGATGGCTGCTTGGGCTGGCTTCCTGCGCGGGGAATCCGGGGCGGCTGACAACGTGGTGAAGCTGGGGGCGGCGGGATGATATCGCGTTCAAAGGGGGAATATCAGCGTGCGGTGGAAGCGGCGCGGGCCGCAATAAGCAATCGCCGTGCGAAGCCCCCCGTGCGGGCAGACCGAAGCCCAGAAGCGCTTTTGGCTGAAATGCGGGAGCGACAGGCAAAAGGAACCCTGACCGCCGCTCATTTTGAAGCTTTGGAAGCTGCTTTGTCGCGGCAAAGCGGCACCCATCGCCGCAGGGGCCGACCGAAGGGCACAAGAGACAAAACCGCTGTCTCTGCCTTTGTCTTGGCGGCTGGAGCGGTGGAAGAATTTGGGCTACCCGCCTACCGGAACCAATGTTCCCCGCACCGTTTTTCCCTGTGTGACGCTATCGCTGAAGCGATGCACGCGGAAGGCTTCCGGACCTTTGCAACCTATGACGCGGCAGCGAACGAAATGAAATTGTTTCGCAAGGTGAAGCGGAATCAGGCCCGCGGTATCGCCCAGTTTCGGCGCAATATTGAACTTTGGCGGCGCCAATGGATGGCGGCATTGGGGCCGCTTGCCGCGAACATGCGTGAAAACTCGGAAGCTTTGCGCCAAGTGGGGGCGCACTTAACGCGCCAGTTTCAAGTCGATGGAAACAGACTCCGGGGGGTTGCGGAAGGTTTTTGCATTGACCCGGGCCTGAACGGCGAATCGATGAAGAATTTGCGAAATCGTTTCGATTCAGAAGCTTAGCGTTGGTAAATAATTCAGGGATTTAAGTTCAACGCGTGATGCGGGCCTTTCTCGCATGTTTTCCGGCATGAGCCGCAACAATCCCGTTGCTGCTTGCCGGAAAGGAACCGAAATGACGGAACGCATACTGCGCCGCCCCGATGTGGAAGCACGCACGGGGCTTTCGCGCTCCACCATCTATCACTGGATGAAGGAAGGCACCTTCCCGAAGCCTGTTGCGCTGGGTGCGCGGCTGGTGGGCTGGCGCGAAAGCGACGTGCAATCGTGGCTGGAAGCCCGCCTGTCGAAAGGCGCCTTCTAATGACTGAAATGGAAAACCCCGGCTGCGCTCTGGCGGGCGCAACCGGGGCGGGGAAGCCTTGCCATGCTACGGCGGCGGGCGCCCCGACACTAGCACAACCCAAGACGCGCGCAAAGCGGGCCGGGTTCTATCACGTCATGCCGGACGGCGGCGAACCCTTCACGCTCTACGCTGTTGGCCGCGAAGCGTGGGCGCTCGACCGGCTGCGGATGGCCGGGTTGCAAGGTTGCACGCCCATTGAACAGCCCGCACCGCGCTGGAGCGCATATGTCCATTCGCTGCGTGGGCGTGGCGTTCCAATCGAAACCCTGACCGAACCGCACGGCGGCGAATTTGCCGGGCATCACGGGCGGTATGTGCTGCGCGCGATTGTGCGCAAAGGCGGTGCGGCATGACGCGGCTGCAAATTCTTTACCTGCGCCGACTTCACGGGCTGTCCGAAGCGCAGGCGCAGGCTGTGGCGGCACTTGTCTGGGCGGTGCTGACATGAGCGGCGCAACCCTGATGGCGCGGCGCACGCGCCCGCGCGGCTTCGCACCTTGGAACCCGCGCCCCGACACCCTGGCCCTTGTGCAAGACGTGGAAGCGGTGCTGGCCGCCTATGCCGAACACCTGCCACTGACCATCCGGCAAGTGTTCTATCGGCTGGTGGCAACGCGGGGCTTTGCAAAGGATGAAGCGGCCTACTCACGCCTTTGCGAAACCGTGAACCGCGCCCGGCGGGCAGGGCTGATTGCCTTTGCGGCAATTCGGGATGATGGCCCCGCGCGCTATGAACCGGCGCACTGGGCCGACCCTGCCCAATTCCTTGCCGATATGATGCACGACGCCCAGCGCTTCCGGCTCGACCGGCAGCGCGGGCAGGCGGTGCGGCTGTGGGTGCTGTGTGAAGCGGGCGGCATGGCCCCGATGCTGGCCCGCACCGCAAACCCCTATGGTGTGCCGGTTCTGACTTCGGGCGGGTTCGACAGTCTGACGGCAAAGCACGACTTGGCGTGCGAACTGGCCGGAGAACTGGAAACCGGGGTGCGGGCGGAAATCCTGCATCTGGGCGACCTTGACCCATCGGGCGAACACCTGTTCGCATCGCTGGCCGAAGATGTGGCGGCGATGTGCCGGGCGATGTGCGGGGCGCAACCGCAGTTTACCCGGCTTGCCGTGACGCGCGAACAGTCCGACCGGCTGGCGCTTCCAACCGCGCCCCCAAAGCCGACCGACCGGCGCCGCTTTACGGGCGGGACCGTGCAATGCGAAGCGCTCGACCCCGTGACGCTGGAACAGATACTGCGCGACGCACTCGAAGCCCGCCGCGACTATGACGCGGTGGCGGACGTGCTGGGGATGGAAGCTGACATGCGGGCCGCGCTGCTGGCGCAGATGGGGGGCCGCCATGACTGATGCGCGCGGACTTACCCTAATGCTGGGGGGCCGCTGGCATCGCCGCTACGGGGCCGCCCCATGCCCAATTTGCCAGCCGGAACGCCGCAAGGGACAGAACGCCCTGACGGTGGCGGATGGAACGAACGGGCGCCTGATGCTGCATTGCAAGCGCTCGGGCTGCGCCTTTGTGGACCTGCTGGCGGCGGTGGGGTTGCGCGCGGGGGACTATGCGCCCCCGGACGCGGCAACGCTGGCGCAGCGGGAAGCCGAACGGCTGGCCGAAGCCATGAAGCGGGCCGCGCAGGCGGAACGGCTTTGGAGCGAAGCCCAGCCCATCACGGGGACGCTTGCCGAAACCTACCTGCGCGGGCGGGGCATCGACTGCGCCCTGCCTGACACGCTGCGCTTTCACGGGCAGGCATGGCACGGGCCGACCGCACGGCGCCTGCCTGCGCTGGTGGCGCTGGTGGAAGGGGGCGACGGCTTTGCCGTGCATCGCACCTTCCTGCGCCCCGATGGGGCAGGCAAGGCCGGGCTGGAAGGCGGCGACAAGCTGATGCTGGGCGGCACTCAGGGCGGCGCTGTGCGGCTCACTGGCGGGGCTGCGTGGCTGGTGGCAGGGGAAGGCATAGAAAGCACGCTGTCGCTTGCCTGCGGCCTTCTGGATGGCCCGGCGACGCTCTGGGCTGCGCTGTCCACGTCGGGCTTGCGCGGGCTGCGCCTTCCTGCGCGACCGGGGCGCCTGACCATTGCCTGCGATGGCGACCCGCCGGGCCGCGAAGTCGCCTGCGTGCTGGCCGAACGGGCGCACGCCTTGGGCTGGGCGGTGGGCATTCTCGACCCCGGCAATGGGGCCGACTTCAACGACATTTTGCAAGGAAGGGCCGCCGCATGAGCGCGCAACCCCAGATAAAGGAAACCGCGTTTACGCCCGAAGGGCCGCAACCGCTGGTGCGCGAAATAGCCCCCGGCGCAGCGTATCCGGCGCACGCGCTCGGGCCGCTGCGCGCGGCGGTGGAAGCGGTGCAGGGCAGCACGCAAGCCCCGCTGGCAATCCCCGCGCAATCCGCGCTGGCGGTGGCATCGCTGGCCGTGCAGGGCTTTGCCGATGTGGAAACATTGGGCGGGCCGCGCCCGGTGTCGATATACGCCCTGACGGTGGCGCGCTCTGGCGAACGGAAATCCGCCTGCGACGCCCCGTTGATGGAAGGGCTGCGCCAGCACGAACGCGAACAGGAGAAAGCCCAGCGCGATGCAATGGAAGCGTGGCGGAATGCGCAAGCGCTCTGGGCCGCCGAACGAAAGCGCATTCTCGACGGGGCAAAAAACGGGAAGGGCGAAAAGCGCACGGCAGCGCGGGCCGACTTGGAAGCGCTCGGGCCGGAACCCGCTGCGCCGCCTTGTGCTGACCGAACGGTGACCGAACCGACTTTTGAAGGGCTGACCCGGCTTTTCGCGCACGGGCAACCCGCGCTCGGAATCTTTTCGGATGAAGGCGGGCAATTCTTGGGCGGGCATGCCATGAACAGCGACAACCGGCAAAAGACGCTGGCCGCGCTCAATGACCTTTGGCAGGGCAACCCCATTCGCCGCACGCGTTCAGGCGACGGGCACGCCACGTTATTCGGGCGGCGGCTGGCGGTGCATCTGATGGTGCAACCGGGCGTGGCGCGCGCCTTCATGGCCGACCCGGCGGCGGCTGATACCGGCTTTTTGCCGCGCTTCCTGATGTGCGAACCGCCCAGCGCAATCGGCACGCGCTTTGCGCACAACGCCCGGGGCGATGATGCGGCGGTGACAAGCTTTGCGGCGCGATTGCGCCGGGTTCTCGACACGCCCCTGCCAATGGACCCGGAAACCCGCGAACTGCGCCCCCGCATCCTGCCGCTTGCGCCCCAAGCCCGCGCGCTGTTGGTGGGCTTCTCGGATGCTGTCGAAGCGGCGCAAGCCCCCGGCGGCGACCTTGCGCACATAACCGGCACGGCATCCAAGGCGGCTGAACAGGCCACGCGGATTGCTGGCGTGTTGACCCTATGGCGCGACCTTGATGCGCGGGACGTGCAACCGGGCGATATGGCCGACGCAATCGAACTTGCGCAATTCTACCTGTCCGAAGCTTCGCGACTGGCGAACGCGGCGACAATTTCAGCCGAAATTGACCGGGCCGAAGCGCTGCGGCGTTGGCTGCTGGAAGGCTGGACAGAACCTGACGTGCTTGTGCGCGATGTGGTGCGGCTCGGGCCGAACCCCTTGCGCGAAAGCCCGAAGGCGCGCGCCGCTCTGGCCGTTCTGGAAAAGCACGGGTGGATTGTGGCGCTCGATGCCGGAACAGTCGTGCGCGGCGCAGCACGGGCCGAAGCGTGGCGAATCGTGAAGGCGGCGCGCGATGTGGTTTGATGCGCGCGCCAAGCTGGCGGAAATCGTCGGGCATGCCCCGGCGACTTCTGCGCCCGCGCAACAGGCCGCGCCCCCGCGCTCTGTGTCGCAACTGTCGCAAGTGTCGCAACCCGCCGATGCTGTGAACCGGGTTTGCGGTGTCGCAAATGTCGCAAGTGTCGCAACGCCAAAGCCCCCGCGACCGGGCGCCATAGCCCCGAATGCAACCAAAGCCCCGCCTTCCGGCGACTGCACGCACGGAACAGCCTGCGACCTTGGCCTTTATCCGCGCACTTGGACCGGGCGTGTCGTGTCGCTGGCCGAATGGCGGGCGCTGTCGGCATGGGACAGGCACGGGCCGGACGGGCGGATATTCAACGGGCTTTCACGGCGCTGGGAACCGGACGGGGGCGCATGAATCCTTAGCAGGTTCCGGAAAGGGACCGGCGCGGGAAGCCTTTTTGCGGCTGTGCCAAAATTCGGACCGGGGGTGGAACGGGCTGACCCAAGCCTTCGCGCCGCTCGACCCGCCCGACAGAAAGGGGGGGGGGCGCGAAATGCTTGGGGCAAGCGAACCGTGAACACCGGCGGCCCATTCCACGCACAGATTATCTCGCCGGGCTGATTTTTCCCGCGCTTAAAAGGCGCGCGCCCGAACCGGGGCGGGGGGGGGGCAAAACCTCGCGGCTGATGTTTTGCGGACCGGCGGAACAGCCGCACCGGCATAAAAGGCAAGGTTTCGGCTGGGCCGGGGGGGCAAAAACCTTGAAGGCGCCCGACCTGCGGACCGGCGGAACAGCCCGTGCATAATGCTAACTCAGGTTTTCACAAAGGCACGCAACGCTTCGCATCTTTCGAGTTGGACCCGCCCCAGCGAAAATAAGTATGGACACGTCCGCTTTCGCGTCACGAATATGCGAACGGCTGGGTTTACCGGCAAAGATGCCGAAGCTGATGTCGTAGCCACATAAAATTACAACGAGAAGGGAAGAATTGATGGCTGAACTTTTTGAAGAACAGATGCGGTTTGATGAAAGCACGCGAATGTCTTGGCTTTGGGCTGGCTTGTTCGGCCCGTTCTATTTTGCTTTCCACGGGTTCTGGGGTTATGCGGCTGTCGCGCTTGCGTGCTGGGCCTTCTTGCTCACTTTGCCCATCAACTTCTTTCTTGCCTATCCGGCGTGGCGTGGACGCGCGCTTACCAAAGCACTTGCAGCGCGCGCCGAACGGGAACGGCAAGCAGAACGGGAGCGGGCCGAAGCAATCCAGCTCGCGACGCTTGAGGCGATTCGTGGGCTAGGGACTTCTGGCAGATCAGGCGCTTAAACACCTAAGCCCCGCGTCACTGCGGACTTCACCAGTGAGCGTTGCCGCCACGGCGCGGGGCTTTATTTTCGCACAGGGCAGTGCGTCCCTGCGCGGTGAAGCGCTTCGCGCGCGCGCACGTGCGCGGACAACTGTTACCCCCCCCCGGTAGGTTCTCCGCCGCGCCCCCCCCCAACGCGGGTATTTCGCGCCCTGACACTTCACGCGCTGCAAGATTTTCCAAGGGGGTGAACTTTTAGTTTCCGCCCGGCTCAATGCCGCTGACTTCCGCCGCGTTCCGGGGGGTTCTGCGTCAAAGTGGGGGATATTATGGGGGCATGGATTTTGACTAATCCAAGAAAATCAACATCTTAGTCGGGGTAAATGGCGGAGAGGGTGGGATTCGAACCCACGGTACCCTTGCAGGCACTCCGGTTTTCGAGACCGGCGCGATCGACCACTCCGCCACCTCTCCGCGCTTTGGGGGTCGTCGTGGGCTTCCTAATGCAGCGCAAAACGAGGTGCAAGCGGGATTCTTCCGAAATCGGTGCCCGTTGCTTGGCAGGCTCTCGGGGGTGGGGTACAAACCGCTGGCAAAGAGGAGTCTGCCATGCTGCGCCGCACGTTGCTTGCCATAGGCCTTGTCACCAGCCTGCTGGGACCGGTGGGCATGGGGGCGGGCCGGGCCGCGTCCGACCCGGTGGATGATCTGGCGCGCGCGCTGGAACTGCCGCGCCTCTTTGAGGTGCTGCACGCCGAGGGGTTGGCCTATGGTGCCGAACTCGAGGCCGAGCTTTTCCCCGGGGCAGGGGGCGCGCGGTGGAAGGCCATCGTGGGCGCCATCCACGACGGCCCGCAGATGCAGGCGGCGGCCTTGGCGCGGCTCCGGGCGGACCTGGCCGATTCGCCCGACAGCGTGGCGCGCATGGTTGCCTTTTTCGAAGGCGATCTCGGCAGACGGATCGTCGCGCTCGAACTTGCGGCGCGCGAAGGCTACCTTGACGATACCGTCAAGGAGGCCGCCGAGGCCGCGCACGAGGGGATGGTGGCGCGCGGCGACCCCCGGCTCGCGCTGATCGGGCGGCTGGTCACTGCGAACGACCTGATCGAAGAGAACGTGGCGGGGGCGCTGAATGGCAACCTTGCCTTCTACAAGGGCATGGTCGAAGGCGGTGCGGTCGATGCCACCTTGCCGGACGCCGAGATGATGGCGGATCTCTGGTCGCAGGAACCGCAGATCCGCGAAGACACCATCACCTGGCTGCTGCCCTATCTGGCGCTGGCCTACCGCCCGCTCTCCGACGATGATCTGGAGGCCTACATCGATTTCAGCGAAACCCCGGAAGGGCAGTTGCTGAACTCTGCGCTGTTTGCGGCATTTGACGCCGTGTTCAATGGGTTGTCGCGCGACCTGGGGCTGGCGGCGGCGCAGTTCCTGCAAGGTCAGGACATCTGAACGCGGCTTGACTTTGCACGCCGGGTGCCGCACATACGCGCATCCCGGCGGCGAGGCGACTCGGTGCTGCGGCAATTTCATGACGTCCCCGCGGGGGGCGCGCTGTCCGAAGGCACAAAACGCCGGGAAACCGGGGCCAGAGGGCGCGGTCAAGCAAGGAAGGAAAGACCATGTTCGCGGTCCTCAAGACAGGCGGCAAGCAGTACAAGGTGCAGGCTGGCGACGTGCTGCGCATCGAAAAGCTGGCCGCTTCGGCCGGTGACAAGATCCAGTTCAACGACATCCTGATGGTCGGTGGCGACACCGTGACCGTCGGCGCGCCGATGGTGGCCGGTGCCGCCGTTCAGGCCGAAGTGATCGAACAGATCAAGGGCGAAAAAGTCATCCATTTCGTCAAGCGCCGCCGCAAGCATTCGTCGCAGCGCACCAAGGGCCACCGCCAGCACCTGACGCTGGTGCGGGTGACCGACATCCTGGCCTCGGGCGCAGAAACCTCGGGCGTGGCCGCCGCGACCGGCACCGCCGACGCGCGCCGCGCCGCCCACGAAACCGCGAAGTAAGGAGCGACTTCCATGGCACACAAGAAAGCTGGCGGTTCGTCCCGCAACGGTCGTGACTCTGCCGGGCGCCGTCTGGGCGTCAAGCTCTACGGTGGCGAAAAGGCCATTCCGGGCAACATCATCATCCGTCAGCGTGGCACCACCTGGTTCCCCGGTGATGGCGTCGGCATGGGCAAGGATCATACGATCTTCGCCGTGACCGAAGGCCACGTCACCTACCGCAAGGGCCTCAAAGGCCGCACGTTTGTTTCGGTCCTCCCCGCCGTGGAGGCCGCGGAGTAAGCCGAACCTTTACATTCTCGATGTAAGCGGGGGATCGGCGGAACAGCCGGTCCCCCGTTGCGTTCTCGGCACATGGTCCCGAAAACCTGGCCGTCGGTCGGGGGTGGGGCCTTGTGTTGGACCGGGCGTGAGCCCACCTTGAAAGGGTCTCCCTTTCGCTTCGGAGGAGGAAGCGATGAAGATGGACGTGATCGATACCGTACCCCAGATTGCCGCCGGGCGGTTTGCCTTGCGTGGCCTGCGTCGTTCGGACGCCGGGCTGCTGGCCATGTACTCCGGCGACAAACGTGTGGCGGCGATGACCTCGTCCATTCCGCATCCCTTGCCCCCCGGCGCGACCGAGGCCTATATCGCGCGCTCGCTGGCGCCCAACCGGGCCGAAGATGTCTGGGTGATGGACGGCAGCGCGCATGGGCTGCCCGAGGTGCTGGGCGTCATCAGCCTCAAGCGGATGGATCGCGGGCAATCGGAAATCGGCTATTGGGTCGCACATGCGTTCTGGAATACCGGCATCGCATCCGAAGCGGTCAAGGCGCTGCTGGCCGCCAACCCGCACAAGGACCGCACCGTCTTCGCCGCCGTGTTTCAGGATAACCCCGGTTCGGCACGGGTGCTGACGAACGCGGGCTTTGAATACCTGGGCGATGCCGAAACTTTCTGCGTGTCGCGCAACGCCCGCGTGGCGACCTGGACCTACCTCAAGAACCTGGGCTGATCCCGTCCAACGGGCCGGGCAGGGGGCTGGGCGACCAGTCGGCCTGCCCGGTCAGCGCCTGCGCCAGCCTGCGGTGATATTCGGCGCGCGGAATTTCCACCGCGCCCAGACTGGCCAGATGCGGCGTCAGGAACTGCGTGTCGAACAGCACGAATCCCCCCGCCCGCAGCCGCGCCACCAGATGCGCCAGCGCCAGCTTTGACCCGCCGGTTTCGTGCGAAAACATGCTTTCGCCAAAGAACGCCCGCCCCAGCACCACGCCATAGACCCCGCCCACCAACCGCCCGTCGCGCCAGATTTCCTGACTGTGGGCATGGCCGCTGCGGTGCAGGTCCAGATAAAGCCCAAAGATGGTGTCGTTGATCCACGTCTCGTCCCGCGCGGCGCAGGCGGTCACCACCTCGGCAAAGGCGGTGTCCACCCGCGCCTCATAGCCACCGCGCCGGATCATCTGCGCCAGCTTGCGCGAGATGTGGAACCCGTCCAAAGGCATCACGCCGCGCAGGCGCGGGTCCACCCAATGCACATCGGGGTCATCGCGGCTTTCGGCCATGGGGAAAATCCCCATGGCATAGGCCCGCAACAAATGGGCGGCGGTCAGCCGAACTGGCGCGCGAGCCACTTTTCCAGCCAGTGGATCGAATAGTCGCCCGCCTGGATGTCGGGTTCCGCCAGCAGCGCGCGAAACAGCGGAATGGTGGTGTCGATCCCGTCCACGATCAACTCGCCCAAGGCGCGATGCAGCCGCGCCAGGGCCTCGGGCCGGTCACGGCCATGCACGATCAGCTTGCCGATCAGGCTGTCGTAATAGGGCGGGATGCGGTAGCCATCATAAAGCGCGCTGTCCATCCGCACGCCAAGGCCGCCGGGCGCGTGATACTGCGTCACCTTGCCGGGGCAGGGTGCAAAGTTCGGCAGCTTTTCGGCGTTGATCCGCACCTCGATGGCGTGGC
>JAUXPG010000197.1 GCA_030683915.1 Gemmobacter sp. | reverse complement strand
AACATAGACGCGGAATCGATGGTGATACGCTGGCCCATCGCCCAGTTGGGGTGGGCCAGGGCCTCGGCCACCGTCGCGGCGGCCAGCCGGTCCAGCGGCCAGTCGCGCAGCGCCCCGCCCGAGGCGGTGAGAATGATGCGTTCGACCGCCGCCATGTCCTCGCCGGTCAGGGCCTGAAAGATGGCGCTGTGTTCACTGTCAACCGGAAGGATGGTGGCGGCGTTGGCCCGCGCGGTGTTCATCAGCAAGGGCCCGGCGCAGACCAGCGATTCCTTGTTCGCCAACGCCAGCGTGCCGCCCCGCGCCACCGTGCGCAGCCCCGGCACCAGCCCGGCGGCACCGACGATGGCGCTCATGGTCCAGTCGGCGGGGCGGTCGGCGGCTTCGGCGATCGCCTGAGCCCCGGCGGCGGCCTCCACGCCCGATCCGGCCAGCGCGGCGCGCAAGTCGGGCAGGCAATCTTCAAAGGCCGTCACCGCCATTTCTGCGCGCAGGGTCAGCGCCTGTTCGGCCAACCGCGCGACATTGCGCCCGCCGGTCAGGGCCACCACCCGGTATTCGCCGGGCGCACGCGCGATCAGGTCCACGGTGTTTTCCCCGATGGACCCGGTGGACCCGAAGATCGAGACTGACCGCATGTGCCCCCCTGTCATGGCAACGGCACGCCGGGCACCGCCAGCGCCAGCGCCACGGCCAGAACGCCGGCAAAGATCAGCGCATCAAAGCGGTCCAGCACCCCGCCATGGCCGGGGATCAGGGCCGAACTGTCCTTGACCCCCGCGCGGCGCTTGAACCAGCTTTCGGCGATATCCCCAAGTTGCCCGGCAAAGGCCACCACGGGCGACAGCACGATAAGTCCCGCGCCCGCCCCGCCCCAGACGACAAAGCCAAGCCCGACCAGCGCCGCGCCGACCCAGCCCGCAACGGTGCCCGACCAGGTTTTCTTGGGGCTGACGGCGGGCCAGAACTTCGGCCCGCCAAGGCTGCGCCCGGCGAAATACCCCGCCACGTCCGATGCGATGACCACGCCCAGCAACCACAGGAATGCCGCGAGCCCGACCGACGTGCGCAACCACACCAGCGCCAGACAGGCCAGCACGATCCCGACCGCATAGAGAACCGCCTCGCGCCGGATCGCCGGGGCGGCCATGCGCGCCAGTTCCCACAGCATCGCCGCCCCGGCCAGTACGACCAGCGCGATGAACACCGCGCCGCCCGCCCAGACCGCAACCCCGCCCACCGCGACCATCACGATGGCCGACAGCACGCGGGGGCGCAGATCGGCCCAGGCGCCGCTCATGCCTTCACCACGCCACCGAACCGGCGTTCGCGGCTGCTGTAACGGGCAAGGATCTGCGCAAATTCCGCCGGGCTGAAATCGGGCCAGAGGGTCGGGGTGAATTCATATTCGGCATAGGCCGCCTGCCAGGGCAGAAAGTTCGAGGTCCGGGTTTCCCCGCTGGTGCGGATCACCAGATCGGGGTCGGGCAGATCGGCGGTGTCCAGCATGCCCGACATCACCGCATCGTCAATCGCGGCCGGGTCCAGCGTGCCCTCGGCCACCCGCACCGCCAGCGCCCGCGTGGCACGCAAAATTTCGTCGCGCCCGCCATAGTTGATGGCCACCGTCAAGTTCAGCCGGTTGTTTCCCGCCGTCCGCGCCTCGATCCCGTCCATCAGGCCGCGCAGGCGGCTGTCCAGCCGCGTGCGGTCGCCGATGAACCGCATCCGCACGCTGTCGGTGGCGATACGGTCGGCCTCGCGCTCGATATAGCGCGAGAACAGACCCATCAAGCCCAGCACCTCTTCGGTGGAGCGCTTCCAGTTCTCAGTGGAAAACGCATAGATCGTCAGCCACTTGATGCCCAGATCGGGCGAGGCCGCGACGATTTCCTTGACACGTTCGGCCCCCTTGCGGTGGCCGACCAGACGGGGCCAGCCGCGACCCGTGGCCCAGCGGCCATTGCCGTCCATGATGATCGCCACATGCTGCGGCGGGGTGAAGCTGTCGGACGGCATGGGAAACCTCGGGCTGGGCAGGCGTCAGACCTGCATGATTTCGGCTTGCTTGCCTTCCAGCGTCTTGTCCACCGCCGCGATCATCTTGTCGGTCAGGGCCTGCACCTCGTCGGCGTACATCTTCTGCTCGTCTTCGGGCATGCCGGCGGCCTTGGCCTTCTTGATCTTGTCCATGCCGTCCCGGCGCACGTTGCGGATGGAGACCTTGGCGTTCTCGGCATAGCTGCCTGCCACCTTGGTCAGTTCCTTGCGCCGCTGTTCGTTCAGTTCCGGGATCGGCAGCATGATCAGCGTGCCGTTGAGCTGAGGGTTGATGCCCAGCCCCGATTCGCGGATCGCCTTTTCCACCTTGCCGACAAGCGCCT
This sequence comes from Gemmobacter sp., assembly GCA_030683915.1. Lineage (GTDB taxonomy): Bacteria > Pseudomonadota > Alphaproteobacteria > Rhodobacterales > Rhodobacteraceae > Wagnerdoeblera. The sequence continues at coordinate 119 of JAUXPG010000197.1, read as the reverse complement.
TGTCCCAGACGTTGATCACAACCATGCGCGGTTCGGGAACGTTCACGGTGCCAAGCTGGTTGATCGGGGTCATCTGGCCATAGGCCTCGACCTGGATCGGCTCCAGCATGGAGCCCGAG
>JAUXPG010000182.1 GCA_030683915.1 Gemmobacter sp. | reverse complement strand
AACCTCGTCGGGATGGGGGTAATCCCGTTCGAATTCACCGGCGGCGACACCCGCAAATCGCTGGGCTTGACCGGCGACGAGCTGGTGAGCATCGACGGGCTGGACGGCGACCTGAAACCGCTCAGCCTTGTGCCCTGCACCATCACCTATGCCGATGGCACGTCCAAGACGATCCAGATCAAGTGCCGCATCGATACCGAGATCGAGATCGAATACGTCGAACACGGCGGCGTGCTGCACTACGTGCTGCGCGATCTGGCGGCGGCGTGATCTGACAAAAGGGGGGCGCCCTGCGGGGCGCCCTTTGCCGCATACCTGGCGCTCCGGGGCCGAGTGCGCTTTACCAGCGAACATCCTGGCGATACTTAGGGCAACCCGCCCGCCGAACCGGGCGCTTGCTATTGCTGCGGCTTGCCTGTCCCGGCTGCCATCAAGGCCGGAATACCGGAGTCACCGGGTCGGGCGCCAGCACCTCGCCTGCGGCCAGAAGCAGGTCCTCGCGGAACGGACCGGCCAGCAGTTGCACACCGACCGGGCCGGAGGCCACCGCAAGGCCTGGCAGGCCCATCAGCGGCGGCGCAATCATCGGCAGTTGCGCGGCCAGAACGGCGGCGAAATCGGCATCGGACGCCACATCGCGATGGTCGGCAAACGGGGGTTCGCCCGACACCGGGCATAACACCAGCGGCCAGTCTGCCAGAAACCCGCGCCAGAGCCGCACCAGACGCGCCCGCGTCTGCAGGTCTGCCATCAGCGCGGGCAGCGACGGTTCGGCCAGGCGCGCGCGCATTCGGGCGGCGACGAAGGCGGCGTCGGGGTCGCCTTCGCGGTCGATGACGCCAAAACCGATGTGGTGGAATTCGGCCATCCACAGCCGAAGCTGGGTCTCCATCGCCTCGGCCCAAGGGGGCGTCGGCACCTCGGACACCTCATACCCAGCCGCGGCCAGCCGGTCGGCGGCGGCCACCACGGCGGCGCGCACCGCAGGCGCGACCGTCATCCCGTCGGGCGCGGCGCATACCGCGATGCGGCGCACAACCGGCGGGCCCGACAGCGGCATATCCTGCCACCACGGATCGCGCAGGTCCTGCACCGACAGCGCGGCCAGACCGCGCGCCAGATCGGGGATGGACCGCGCCAAAGGCCCGCTGACTGCCATCAACTGCCCGCCGATCAGCCGGTCGCCCCCGGTCGGGTTGAAGGCGGCCACCCGCCCCAGCGACGGGCGCAGCCCGTGCACCCCGCAGGCATAGGCCGGATAGCGGATGGACCCGGCGATGTCGGTGCCATGCGCCAGCGCACCGATGCCCGCCGCCACCGCCGCCCCTGCCCCGCCCGACGACCCGCCGGGGGTCAGGCCGGGGTCGCGTGGGTTGCGCGTGGCGCCGTGCAGGCTGTTGCGGGTGAACCAGCGCAGCGAAAACGCCGGGGTGTTGGTGCGCCCGATGATCACGGCGCCCGCGCGCTTCAGGTTTGCCACCAGCGGGCTGTCCACCTCGGCCACCAGCCCGGCCTGCAGGCGCAGCCCGTTGGTGGTGGCTGACCCCGCCTGATCGACGTTGACCTTGACCGTCACCGGCACACCCGCCAGCGGCCCGGCCGGTTCGCCCCGCGCAATGGCGGCATCCACCGCGTCGGCGGCGGCCAGCGCCGCCGCATCCATCCGCTGCACCACGGCGTTCAGCGCAGGGTTCACCGCCTCCAGCCGTGCCAACGCCGCCTGCGCCACCTCGCGCGCGCCGAAACGGCGGGCGGCGATCCCGGTGGCAATGTCGGTGGCGGTCAGCGACCAGAGTTCATCGGTCATGGGATGGGTCCTTTCGTGGGTCAGCCCTCGGGCAGGCGGAAATAGCGCGACCAGTGTGGCATCTGCTTCACGCCGCCGCCGACATGGATCAGGCCGGGCAGATCATATCCGGGCGGGAAATCGGCTGCGATGCCGTCGGGAAAGCGGTACTGGCTGTCGTGCACGCAGGTGTCATCGCGGATCAGTGGCCAGACCAGATCGGCCAGAAAAGCCTGATCGCCCCAGCGGTTGTCGAAATAGGCCGCGCCCTGCGCCAGCCAGTCGGCCATACCGGGCAACACCCCCGCCGTTCCGCCCCACATGCCCGCAAGGACCAGTTCCATGTGATAGACGTGGTCGCGCATGACATGGAACCGCTTGCCCGACCGGAGCCACGCGGTCACCGCCAGCAATTCCCGGGCGTTCAGGCGGCTGTCGGTATCGCGACAGACAAAGACGTTCACCTCGGGGTCGTCCGAGGCCAGAAACCGCCACATCGGGCGGATGCGCTGGTGTTCGGGGCGGTCCATCAGCACGACCTGTGCGCCATACTGCGCCAGCGCCGCGCGGGCATCGGCCGGCACCGAGGTGTCGCAGTAAAACCGCGCGGTCCAGCCGACATAGAGATGCGGTGCGATCTGGGCGTTGACGATGGCGCCGGTGATGTATTCGGGCCGGTCGCCCCACAGCGAAAACGCAATCACATTGCGCCGCGCCTGCGTGGGGTCAAAGCCGCGCGCCCCAGCGGCCAGCCGGGTTTGCGCGAAGGGCGAGGCGGCGAAGGCCGCGCGCGCCTGCCGGTCCTTGAAGTCAAGGTTGCGCCAGCCCTCGACCCGCGCTTCGCCCACCCGCCCCAGCCGCCACAGACTGGTGACCAGCACGTTGCGGACCGGCGCATCGTCACGCAGTTCGAGCGCCCGGCGCAGCGGCGCGATGGCAAGGTCCAGCGCACCAGCGTTGCGATGGGTCATGCCCAGCGTCGTCCAGCCGTCAAAGTTGTCGGGCTGCACCGCCAACAGCGCCCCAAGCGCCGCCACCGCCCCCGCGACATCGCCCATGTCGCGCAGGCTGAGCGCCTGAAAAAGGCGCGCGCTGCTATCGGGAAGTGCGTCCGCCGCCCGGCCATAGGCGGCGGCAGCCTCGGCAAAGCGGCCTTCGGCGCGCAGGCGGCGGCCTGCGTCAAGATCGGACTGCACCTTGGGCGGGGGGACATCCGGCATGGCAACAGCTCCACTTGGCAACCACATCTGGCGGCGACCATAGCGCGGCGCCGGCCAAGGCCACAAGCGGCGGATCGGGGTGGTAGCCGCCGAGGGACTCGAACCCTCACGCCCTTGCAGGCAACGGATTTTAAGTATTCCAGTCTGAGCTTTCTGTAGCCTTCCCCAGCCTGTTTCATGGTTCGGAAGTGCTTGAAATCACGTCATAATCCCTTCCATAGCCTTCCGGTGTATTCGTCACCGTTGGGTCTGTCAGAGGGTCCAGACCAGGGCCTGAATATGGAGGATACAATGACCACCAGCCTAACCCAAGCCCTTGTGGCGAAACTCCACGAAGAGCATCCGCAGGGTGCAATCCTGTATGATGCAACTGTCCCCGGCCTTCGTGTCGTCGTGGGCAAGAAGGCGTCTTCGTTCAAACTGATGGGAAAGATCAACAACCCCGGCGGCTGCTATGTGACGGTGACGCTCGGGCGAACTGACCAGGTGTCGCTAAAGACAGCACGCGCCGAAGCTCAGGAAATCCGCTTGAAACTCAGCAGGGGCGAAGACCCTCGCAGGGTGAAGACCGAAGTTCCGACCCTGGCGCAAGCGCTGGAAAGGTATCTCGACAGTCGCCCTGACCTCTCGCCTCGGACGAAGCAGTGGTATCGTGACAAGGTGGACGGGTCTCTGAAAAAGCTGAAGAACACCCGCATGGACGCCATAGACCGGGAAACTGCCCGTGCACTCCACGAACGCCTGACGAAGAATAGCGGGGCCTATGGTGCGAACGGCGCAATGCGGGTGCTCAAGCTGCTGCTGAACGACACTGCCCGCACCTTTGACCTGCCCCCGAATGTCGTCACCCGCGCCGTGAAGCTGAACAAGGAAACGCCCCGAGATTGGGCCGTGGCACCGAATGACATGGCCGCACTCTGGCGGTCGCTGGACGGGATGGAGGATCGCGTTCGGCGGGCGTGCTGGATCGTGATGTTGCTGTGCGGCCTTCGGAGTGGTGACGCCAGGTCGATGAAATGGGAACACATCGATGCCGATGGCGTGCTGACCCTGCCGTCACCAAAGGGTGGCGAGGCCAAGGCGTTCAAGCTGCCTCTGCCCCGATATGTGCGTCAGGAGTTGGAAGAAGTTCGCGAACTGACTCGCCCCCTCTGCTCGCCCTATGTCTTCGCATCCCCTACCGCGAAATCCGGCCACATCGAGCAGATGTGCCGCACCACCACCTTCAACTATGCCCCACACGGGATGCGGCACACGTTTCGCACCTTCGCTATGGAGGCGGGCGTTGACGTGGGCATGACTATGATCCTGATGAACCATCGGCCTGCTGGTGTGACATGGAACTACGTGACCCGCGCCAACCTGCTGGGGCCCATGCGTGACGCCATCGAAACGATTGCAGGCAAGATCGTATCCTACCGGGGCGCATAGCAGCTTCAACTGATGGTTTGCTGACTGCCTCCTGTCTTCCATAATCAACTCAAGTTACTGACAAGGCTTGAGATTATGGAAGACATTCGCCACGCCCTCGCCCGGATCGAAGCGCAGCTTGCCCGCCCGCAAGTTGTGCCGGAATACCTCGACACGGCGGGGGCGTCGGTGCTGACGGGCATCCCGGTCCAGGGTCTCGAAATCATGCGCACCCGTCGCCAGGGGCCAGTTTTTCTGAAAGTTGGCCGCAGCGTCCGCTATGCCGTCAAAGACCTTCGGGCGTTCATGGAACAGGATCGGCACGAGCCGCTTGCCTGACGTCAATCAGCCAAGCCAAGCCAAGCCAAGCCAACTATCCACCATCGCGCCCACTCTTTATAGTTTTTATATAAAATCTATTGCCAATCGTTGCGTGATCGCATACCTTTGGGGCATGGATTTATATGGAGCTATAAAATGTCTACTGTTCTTCTGATCTTCACGAGCAAGCAGCGTGACGACATCATTGAGCTTGGCGGCACCGGATGGTGGAAGGTTGACCCCGTGAAGGCGCGCAAAGCGACCCACGTTGTCTTGGTTCACAACGCCCATGATCGCCATCGCGCAGGCGACCCCGAGCGCCATGGTCAATCCTTTATGGTTGCGACGATACGGGACGTTGCCCAGGATGAAGACGGCCGATGGCTAATCCAGTTCGATGAGTTCGCCGACACCGACGCAGGCGTAGAGTGGCCCGGCTTTCGGAACCCAGTCACCTATGCCGACAGCGATGAACTACTGGGCCAGTTGAAGATCGGCGAGTGGGAGAAAATGGTGCCGGTTGACGTTCAACTTGCCAAAGCGGCTCGCAGGCGAGACGACGGGTCTATGGCGCGGATGGAAGCCCGGGCGACGACTGTCACAAGTGAAAACCCGCAGGTCGCTACCATGACCTTCGGTCAGATTATCGATCACCATCGGACACTCTTGGCCCGCGATCTGGGTGTTGACCCTGCTGCCGTGCGCATTTCCATCGAAGCCCACTGACCCGGATCGGCACGAACCGCTTGCCTGACGTCAATCAATCAAGCCAAGCCAAAACGGACAACGCCCGCCTGATGTAAACCAGGCGGGCATTCTTGTCTGCGATCACCTGGGGCCAATCCGCTCGGCAAGCCAAGGTCTTCGGCAGACCTCGACAGCTTGTCGTATGCCCGAACCTTGTCGAGCCATCGTTGCCTCAGGACAATACCGCGAAGGGGTGCGTTCGCTGGCGTAATCGCCGGCATGACGCGCGCTAAGATGCAAGCACGGCCACCGGGATTGCAGTCCCGATGGCCGAAAGAAAACTGATCTGATTGGAGGGTCAGTCTTGTTGCAAACGCAGTAGGAGTGCGTCGCATGGATCAATCTAGCTTTTTGCGTTGGGGGAAGAAACCGCTGTTGCTGACCTTTGACGAGGCGCAGCACGCGTTGGGATGGGACGACGCCAGAATGGCGACGATCATTCCGGTCGGAGGCTTCACCTCCAAAGCGGCAAGGAAAAGTTGGCCGAGCAAGATGAAGTTTGGCCGCATCTATCTCCAGTTCATCGCCCAGCACATCACCGATCACCAACCGTCACGCCTGCCCTATCTTGAGGAAGCGGTGGAAATGGCCGTGCAGCGGCTTGGCTTGATCGACACGGGCGCGCAGGCTATGGTGCAGCCGTTGAATGTGACACGGGGCGAGTTCGTTGGTTTAACCGACAAACAGGCCGCGCTACAGTCGGCATGAAAGAAAATGGGCGGGAAAACCCACACGTTCCCCCGCCCTACCAGACAGTGCAAAATCCTAACCCTTCAGGAGATCGCTCATAGTAGCGATGATAGCATTGTCATGGAACAATCGACGCCATCGTTTACCGGCCTCACGAATGAAGATGTGGCCGAAATCACCGGAATTGCCCCCAAGTCTCTCGACCAATACCGCACCCGCGGCGTGGGCATCCCGTTCTACAAAGGTCGCGTGAAGACCCGCTCCTACTCGGGCAAAAAGATCATGGTGACGAAAACCATGCACCGGGTGGAAGACCTTCGGGCGTGGCTGATCGAGACCGAGCGGGAATACCTGTTGCCCGAACTTGACGCCTGGCTTGCTGCCCGCGCCTCTGACGCAGAGGTGTGAAATGTCAAAGATCGACGTTGCGGCTTTCCGCCGTATGGCCGATGCAGGCCTGACGCTCATTCCTCTGAAACTGGACGACCCCAAGGCCCCGGCTCACAAGGCCTGGACGACCCGCGCCTACTTTAATGACGACACCTTAAAAGATGCCGAAAAGCGCGGATGCAATTTGGGGGTGCGCCTGACAGCCGAACACCTTGTGCTTGATGTTGACCCGCGCAACGGCGGGACGGAAAGCCTTGCCCGATTGTCTCAGGCGCTTGGCATTGATCTGCCATCCTGGACGCCCGCGACGCGAACCGGATCGGGTGGCCTTCACCTGTGGATGCGAAAGCCCGCAAATATGAAGGTGGCGGGCAAGATCGACGGCTACCCTGGCATCGACATCAAAACCGTGGGCGGGCAGGTCGTCGCCCCCGGCAGCATCCACCCCGAAACGAAAAAGCCCTACGTTCTGGATGATCCGTTTGACGAACTGGGCGGCATCCCAGAATTGCCCCCTGGGCTTTCGGACCTGATCCAGAAGCATCGCACAAGCCCCGATCGATCCGAAGCGCCCAGGGACGAGCACAGGAGCCCGGAGGCGCGTTCCGATGCCTCAGGGTCTGACCTCTGGTCGATGTGCGACGACGACGAGCTTGCCGACCTGCTGGAAAAGCTCAACCCCGAGGACTTCGCCAGCAATGACGCGTGGTTCCCTATCCTCTGTGCCTGCCATCACCTGACCGGCGGCAGCGATGGTGGCCGCATGGCCTTCCTTGAATGGTGCGCGCGTGACGGGGCATTTGCCGACCGCACCGAAGAGGCAGGCACACGGTGGGACAGCCTGGACCGGGCGAACGGAGATGCCACCACGGGGCGCACACTGCTGCACCTGCTGCTTGAGCGGGGGCTGATCGAACCGGGTTTTCGCCTTCGCGCCGAGGCCGAGGCCGATCTGGCTGCGCTGGCCGAAGGCGCCGAGGAAGACGCGGCCAGCATCGCGGGCCCACCGGGCGTAACGAACAAGGCGACGGTGGCAGATGAAGGCAAGGCTTGGGAGCCGCAAGTTCTCAAGAACGGCCAGATGCAGAACAACTTTACCAATGCCCTGGGCGCGGTTCGGCACGGTGGCCTTCTCGCCGTGTTCGACGAGTTTCGGCAGACAGTGACCTTCACCAACGAAAAGCTGCCTTGGCCGATGCAGCACGGGCGCCTTTTGAACGACGTGACCGCCAGGCAGGCCCGGCTCTTCATGCTGCGAAAATACAGCTACGGCCCCAACGACGAGTTCTGGAATTACCAGCCCACGACCGAGAACGTCTGGGACGCGCTGCTGACCATCGCCGAACGGCGCGTTGTGAACCCGTTGACTGATTGGCTGAGCAGCCTGCAATGGGATGGCGTGCCACGGGTCGAAGGCCTGTTTCCGCAGTTCTTCAAAACGACCGACGACGCCTACACCCGCGCCGTGTCGCGCTGCTTTATGGTGGGCGCGGTCAAGCGTGCCTATGAACCGGGGTGCAAGTTCGACACCATGCCAGTGCTGAAAGGTAAGCAGGGCAAATCGAAATCCACTGGCGTCAAGGCGCTCTTCGGCGCCGACTGGTTCTCGGATGCAGAGATGAACCTTCGCGACAAAGACGCGGCCGTCATGCTGATGGGAAAATGGGTCCACGAGTTTGCCGAGCTAGAAGGCATGACACGGGGCGAGGTGTCCACCATGAAGGCCTTCTTCTCGCGTGGCGAAGATCGGCTCCGGCCCGCATATGGTCGGTCTGTCGTTTCCTTGCCACGTCGCTGCATCTTCATCGGCACCGTCAACGAAGGGGGCTATCTGCGCGACCAGACCGGGAACCGGCGCTATTGGCCCCTTGAAGTGGGCGGGCCAGACGGCGAACAGGAGGTGGACGTCGAAGGCCTCAAAGCCAATCGCGATCAACTTTGGGCCGAGGCCGTTGCCCTCTATCGCGCCGGTGCGAGCGAAATCCTCGACCGTGGCCTCTGGGACATGGCACGGGAACGGCAGATGGCCGAAACCACCGAAGACCCCTGGGCCGACGACATTCGCCGGTTCCTTGCTGCCCGTGCCGAAACCTACAACGACTGGAAAACGGAGCAGAACGATTTTGCCCCGGAGGGCTATCGACATGGCGAGGCGGTCGTTCCTCTTCCATATCGGGTGCACACCTCGGAACTTCTGGACGCGCTCGCCATAACCGGTTCCAGCCGCAACACGGCTCAGGCGGGAAAGCTCAGCACGGTGATGGAGTCGATCATCGGGTGGAAGAAGCGCGAAATCCGCATCCCTGGCAACAAGCCGGATCGTGCTAAGGGGTATTTCGACCCTGCGAATGACCCGAATTTGGGGTGAGACAGAGGTGGCCGTTTCGGCTGCCCGACGCTCTGGCTGCCGGGCTTGATTGCCTGGCAGCTTGTGCCACATCAGCAAACTACGACCGGTGGCGGGTATTTGTCGCTGTGTCGCCGAGCTTGTCTGTTGATCGGCGCGCAATAAGGACCCCGCTACCGGAGTGATCGGCGTCCAAAAGGGACCCCTCCATCGGGGCGTGGGTCCATAGTCCGCCCGAGGAATATTCGGGGGACGTTTTGCGGGATGCTGGTTGTGGAGACGATAG
>JAUXPG010000100.1 GCA_030683915.1 Gemmobacter sp. | reverse complement strand
GCGGCTGATGTCCGGGAAGGCATCGGCGAGAAACCGGTCAAGGCGGCCGGCGGCAACAGCCCGGCCGCGGCCAGCGATACGGTGCGCCGGGCCGAGGCAGACCACGCCCGAACGTGGTATGCCACGCTGACCCGGCAAATCTTCGGCTGACCGCCCGTGTCGATGGCCAGCCCGATCCTTGTGCTGATACTTGGTCTGACGCTGGCGGTCGGGCCAAGGGCGATGGCCGATCCGACGCTGTCGCACCCGCCGTTGACCGACCAACCCGGCGATCCGGTCCGTGGGCTGGCGGTCGTGCGCGATGCGTCGCGCGCCAGTTGCCTGATCTGTCACAGCATTGCCACCTTGCCGGACCGCGATCAGGGCGGGCTTGGCCCGCCGCTGGATGGGGTCGCAGCGCGGCTGGATGCCGGGCAGATGCGCCAACGGATCGTTGATGCCCGCCGTGTGTCGCCCGACACAATCATGCCGCCCTATCACGCGACCGCGGGCTTGTTTGCTGTCGGGGCGAAATGGGTGGGGCAGACGCTTTATTCGGCGCAGGACGTCGAGGATGTGGTCGCCTTTCTGATGACGCTGAAGGACTAGCATGAAACCCGCCCTCGCATTCCTGCTTATGCTGGGCGGCGCTGCGAACGCCGCGGACCCCGCCGGCGTTGCGCCGGTTTCGGGCTATGAGTTCATGGAGCCGGCGACACGGCAGCTTCAGGATGACGACTTCCTGAACCCCGCCTTCTTCCTGCTCGAACAAGGGCGGGCGCTGTGGGATCAGCCATGGCCTGACGGGCAGGGCGGCGCGCGGTCCTGCCGGTCGTGCCACGGCGACCCGGAAACCGGCATGACGGGTGTCGCTGCGCGCTATCCGGCCTTTGACGCCGAGAGCGGCCGGATGATCAATCTGGAACTCAAACTGAGCCGCGAAGTCGCAGACCGGCTTGGCGCGCCGGCCCCCGCTTACGAATCCGACGCGCTGCTTGCCCTGACCGCGCTGGTTGCGTTGCAATCCCGTTCGCTGCCGATGGCCATAGACGTTGATGCCCGCGTTCAGGATTGGGTGGACCGGGGTCGCAAGATGTTTGAAACCCGGCGCGGCCAGTTGAATCTGTCGTGCAAGTCTTGCCACGAGGACAACTGGGGCCAGAAGCTACGTGGCGATACGATCAGTCAGGGGCATATCAACGCCTTTCCGATCTTTCGGCTGACCTGGGACGAAGTCGGGTCGCGGCACCGGATGTTCAGTTGGTGCATGGACTCGATCCGGTCCGAACCCTATCCATTTGGTTCAGACGAATATCTTGCGCTGGAAACCTATCTTGCCGTGCGCGGGCAGGGCCTGCTGATCGAAGCGCCGGGGGTTCGCAGATGACCCGCCGCGCAGCATGGTCCGAAACACTCAACCACCTCCAAAGGAAGTTCGATGAAGATATGCAAGGTTCTGGCCGGCGTGTCGGTCGTTGCGGTTGCTGCTGCGGGTGTCTATGCCGCCGATGTGTTTCCCCGTGAAATCGCCCCGATGGCCGCCATCGACACGGCAAGCTTTACCGACGACCAGATCGCGCTTGGCGAAAACCTCGCCAATCTGGGGGATTGCGCGGCCTGCCACACGCCAAGGGGCGCGCGGGGCATGGAGGGCGGGGTTGGCCTGCCCACGCCGTTCGGCGTGATCTATTCCACCAACATCACTCCCGACCCCGAAACGGGGATCGGAAACTGGTCTTTCGCGGCCTTCGAACGCGCGATGCGCAGTGGCATCGACCGCGCGGGCAACCACCTGTACCCCGCCTTTCCTTACGATCATTTTGCCGGCACCACCCGCGACGATCTTGAGGCGCTGTATCAATTCCTGATGACCCAAGATCCGGTCCGCGCGGACCGCAAGGCCAATGAACTGGGGTTCCCCTTCTCGGTCCGGCCGCTGCTTGCGGGCTGGAAGCTGCTGTTTCACCGGGAGACGGCCTTTGTGCCCAACCCCGAGTTCACCGACGAGGAGAACCGCGGCGCCTATCTGGCCGAGACGCTGGGTCATTGTTCGGCGTGTCACAGCCCGCGCAACGCGCTGGGCGCGGTCACCAGATCCGCAGGTCTGGCAGGCGGGGCCGCCGAGGGCTGGCTTGCGCCACCTCTGGGCGCCGTCTCGGTTTCGCCCCTTGGCTGGGACATCGACGATTACGCCGATTACCTGTTCGACGGCTGGAGCGAACATCACGGCATTGCCGGCGGGCCGATGACGGCAGTGGTCGATCATCTGCGCGACGCGGACGAAGATGATGTCTTTGCCATCGCCGCATGGTTGGCCCGGATCACCCCCGCCGTCGACAAGGACACGCGCGCGGCCCGGCTGACGGCGATCAAGGCGCTGGACCTGGCAGAAGGGTTCGACCCCGGCTTTGGCGGGCAGCAGATGCCGCAAGAGGTTCAGCGTGGCGCACAGGTGTTCAAGGACAATTGCGTCAAGTGCCACAAGCAGCGGATTTCCGACACCCAGCCGGTTTCGCTGGGCCTGACCTATGCGGCCAATGCCCCCGCCCCCACCAACGTGTTCAACGCGGTTCTCTATGGAATCGAGCCGGGCCTGGGCGCCACGGCGCGCAAGATGCAGCCGGTTGCGCTGTCGGCTGAAAACCTGGCCGAGGTGGCCGCTTTTGTCCGCTGGCACTTCACCGACCAACCCGCCTGGACCAACCTTGCAGCGCAGGCTTCGGCAGCGGTCCAGGCCAAGGCGGCACCCGGCCACTGAAAGAAGGGGCCCCGTGCGGGGGCCCCTTGCGCGGTCCGTGCCGGCCAAGACAATTGCCAGAGCCGTGTGACATGGGGCCCTTTGCGGGCCCCATGTTCGGTTCAGAGCGAGGCTTTTGACAGTGGCGTTGTCCGAACGCGTGTGCCGGTGGCATAGAAAATCGCGTTTGCGACCGCAGGCGGGGTCGGCGGGCCTGCCGGTTCGCCCAGACCGCCCCACCATTTGTCCTGCGACATCTCAAGGTGGACATCGATCTGCGGCGGCGTATCCGCAATCCGCAGCATCGCATAGGAGTCGAAATTGGTGTTCACCACCCGCCCGTCCCGAACGTCCAGACCGCCATAAAGCGCGTGGCTCAACTCCCAGATCGCGGAACTTTCGGCCTGTTCGCGCGCGTTCAGCGGGTTGATGACAAAGCCGCTGTTGATGAAGAATTGCAGCCGGTCCACATAGATCTGACCCCGGCGGCTGATCGTCACGTTGGCCACACACCCGGCGATGGTGCCGTGCGATTCAACCACCGCGCAGCCCATCCCTTCGCCCCGGCCAAGGTCGGTCGTCCAGCCCGACTTTTCCTTCATCGCCAGCAGAACCCGCTGCCACGGTTCGTTGCCCTCGGTCATCTTGATCCGCCATTCCAGCGGGTCCCAGCCGCCGGCCTGCGCAAGTTCGTCAACCATCTGTTCGACGATGAAACCGGTGGAATTGGCCCCGGGTGCGCGGTGATAGCCGATGGGAATGTGGCTTTGGACCGCGCTGTATTCATGCCGCCGGTTCGGAACGAGGTAGGGCATGTTCGCCACGCCCCGTTGCGAAAAGGCGGGCATCTTTTCTTCGCCCACGAAATGCGTCACCAGCGCGACAGGCAGGCCATCGTCGCCAAGTGCGGCCTTGTAGGTGCCCCAGACTGGCGGGCGCTGGGCGTCTTGCGCGAAATCCTCCTCGCGGCTGTAGATCACCTTGACCGGCTTGCCGATGGCGGCCGAAATCGCCACGGCCTGACGGTGGACGAACATGTTGAAGCCACCGCCAAAGCCGCCGCCCAGTTGGGTCTGGTGCAAGAACACGTTCTTTGCATCGCGCCCCAGCTGGTCGGCCACTTCGTTCAGGGAACGGCCAATGTCTTGGGTAAAGGTCCAGACATCGACGCGGTCATCCTTGACATCCGCCACAGCGCACGGCGGCATCATCGTCGAATGCGTCTCGTAGGGGCGGGAATACACCTCGCCGGTGACCACCTTCGACGAGGCTTCGATCAGGCCTGGCACCGCGTCGTGGTTGACCCCGGTATCAAGGTTCTTGCCGATATTGCCATCCTGATTGAGCACAAGCGTGCCGGGCTTGGAAATCAGGCTCATGGCCTCGGCGGTCTGGCTTTCGTAACTCATCGTCGCGCCGCGGCCGTTGTCCCAGACAACCGGCATGACAGCCAGGGCGTTCTTGGCCTGATACCAGCTTTCCGCCACCACAGCGACGCCGCTGCGCATGTCGGTAAAGGCCGCGACGTCTTTGGTCTGCTTCATTTCGACGGCCGCGATCACCCCCGGCATCGCCTTGATCGCCTCGAAGTCAAAGCTGACAAGGCGGCCTTCGGGCACCGGGCAGGATTGCACCGCCGCATAGACCATACCCGGCACGGTTACATCGATCGGGTACACCGCCGTGCCGTTCGTCTTGGTCGGAACGTCAAGGCGTTTGACATCCTTGCCCAGCAGCCACCAGTCGCCATAGGCCTTGATCGCCGGTTCCTGCTCCAGCGTCACGGCCGCCGCGTCGGCTGCGAAATCGCCGTAGGTGCCGGATTTGTCGCCCGATGTCAGCATCCCCTGCTTGGCGACGACGGTCTCAAGCGCCACGCCCCAGCGGTCCGCCGCAGCCTTGCGCAGGCGTTCGCGGGCCGAGGCCCCGGCCTGCATGATATACGGATGGCGCCGCGATACGGTCGTTGAACCCCCGGTCGATGTGGTGGTGTAGAGGTTGTTGTTGTTGACATGCCGGTTCGCGTCGGCAGCAACGTGGCGGACGTTTTCCCACGGAATATCAAGTTCTTCGGCAACCATCATCGGCACAGCCGTAAAGGCGCCCTGGCCCATTTCGGTCTGCGGGGTGACGATGCTGACGATGTTGTCGGGGCTGATGGTCAGCCAGGCGTTGATTTCGCCACCCCCGCCTTCGGCGGCGGCCTCGGCCAGTCTGGGCAGGGAAAACCCGATCATCAGGCCCCCGGCGGCAGTGGTCGTGATCTTGAGAAAATTCCGTCTTGTGACGTGCATATCGTTCATGACAGTCCCCCCTTCACGCCTTGCCGAGTTCGGCGGCTTTGTGGATCGCCGCGCGAATGCGGGGATAGGTGCCGCAACGGCAGATATTCCCCGCCATGGCCTTGTCGATTTCATTGTCGGATGGTTTCGGCGTGCGCTCCAGCAGGGCGACCGCCGACATGATCTGCCCGGACTGGCAGTAACCGCATTGCGGCACCGTCAGGTCCTGCCACGCAATCTGGACCGGGTGATCGTTGTTTTCCGAAACGCCTTCGATGGTGCGGATGGCTTTGCCGACGGCAGCGGCAACCGGCGTATTGCACGACCGGACGGCATTGCCGTCGATGATGACCGTGCATGACCCGCATTGGGCGATGCCGCAGCCGAACTTCGTGCCCGTCAGGCCCGCTTTCTCCCGGATGGCCCAAAGCAGCGGCATCTGCGGGTCAGCATCGATCGCCATATCCCGACCGTTGATGTTGAGTGTGATTGCCATTCAATTCCCTCCCTTTGGTCTTTTGCGGGGCTTGGGTCTGGCGCCAGATGGCGTTGGACAAGCGTCTCCGGCACGGCCAGAGGCCGTGGGTGCAGGTGCTGCCAAACGTCAGATGAGCCTTGGATGCCCGGAGCGGACCGTATTGAAACTGTTAGTCAAGCGATGCCGCGTCTCAACAGAAATCCCACCGAGGGATTCAATACAACGTATTGCGAAATCCAAAGGTCATGCGCCCGCTACGCACTGTCCGCCCCAACGAAATCTTCAGCTGCAGGCGGTTGGCGCGCGAAGTCGGCTCTGCTGTCGGGAATCGGTCAGCGGTCAAGTCCGCTGTAGGTGCAGTAGAGGCCGGTGTCGCTGCCGTTGTGATAAAGCGTGCCGACCTTCAGATCGAACCTGTATTCGCCAAACGCGCCTGTCAGCACGATCATCTGGTCAGTGATCGCCACATCCGCTGGGCCGATGCCGGGAATGTCCTGCTTGGGCAAGGCTGTATCGAAAGTATAGATATCCCGATTCAGCATCCCGGTGCAATTTGCCGTGATGGTTCCGGCCACCACCGGGCCATGTGTCAGCAGCGGCACGAGGGAGGCTGCGATGATGAACGTGATCCGTCGAGCAAATGTCATTCCGGGGGGCCCTCCGGGGAAATCTCATGGCGCAGGCATCAATAGTCGCACCGCGCCTTGCCGTGGCAAGCCCTATCTGGACGCCCGGCCAAGTGCCGCCTGTGGGCGCAGGGGGCGGGGCAGTGCCGGATTCCCCTCTGTTCCCTGCCAACGGCGCGGCGTAAGCTGACGCGCTGCGCGGCGGGCAGGCGGCCGCAGGACGGACGCCGCGCCCTGGATGGCCGCACTCCGGAGACCCCAAGTGGCAGTTACTCTGAAACAACTCGAAATCCTGCATGCGATCGTGATGGCGGGGTCGATCAGTCAGGCGACGCGCACGGTCGGCCTGTCGCAACCGACCCTGTCGCAACAGTTGGCCCGCTTCGAGGAAATCCTTGGCACCCAACTGGTTCTGCGCGGTCGGTCCACCACCATCAAGCTGACTGCCGCCGGTGAATTCTGGTTTCGCCATGCCGCCGAAATCCTCGGCACCATCAACAAGGCCGAGCAACTGCACAAAGTGCTGTTCGACGTAAAGAACCTGACGCTGCGGTTTGGCACCACGCCGTCTCTGCGCGGACGGTTTACGGAGGTCGCGGCGCAATCCGCGGTGGAACTGGAACAGATCGCGCGGTTCGATTTCGTGTGGTCGGCCACCTCGTCGGAAGTCGTGGAACTGATCAACACCCACAAGCTCAACTGCGGGGTGGTCAGCGCGGCCAGCGTCGCCGGGCACCAGTCGTCCCTATACATCGAACATCTCTGGCGTGACCGGATCGTCTGGACCGTGCCCATCGGTGTGCCCGACGATGTCATCGCCCGCACCTTTGCCGCCGATCCGCCGGGCAAGGCCGGACATGATGCCCTGACGCGATATGTCAACATCACCACCACAATCCCTTGGGCCGAATGGAGCGAGAACTGGTTCCGGCACAACCTGCCGTATTCGTCTCCGTTCTTTGGCTGCATGACGCATCAGGTGGCGGTGGACATTGTGGCCTCCGGAATTGCCACCTGCCCTAGCCCGATTTCGTTGATCCAGAACCTGCCCGAGCCGGTCCGCCGCCGCATCAAGATTTTCGATGTCGGGGATTGCGCCCGCGACGTTGTCTTGGTGATGCCAAAGCATCTGCTCAGCCTGAAGCCGTTCAAGACGTTCTGCGACAAGATCAGCGCCTATACCCGCCAGACCTATGGCGACGATGTCGCCAATGGCGGCGACCCGGCGGCTCGCGCGCCGGAACCCGGCATATCGGCAGACCTGCAAAACGTGCCCCGCCGCATCGGGTGAGGCGGCTTCGCGTGCTTCGCCATGGGGCGGGGCACAGCGCCGTGTCGGTCAGTCGAGTTCGTGCGCCCAGGGCGGGTTCGCGCCTGCGCGCGCCACCGTCACCGCCGCCGCCTGCACGCCACGGCGCAGCGCAGTGTGCAGCGTTGCAACGTCCAGCGCGGCCAATCCGGCCTTGGTCAGGACACCCGCCGCCTGCAACGCGGCCAGCAGCCCTGCGTTGAACGTGTCGCCCGCGCCGACGGTATCCGCCACGGTCACCGGGCGCGCGGGTTCGAACACCGATCCTTGCGCAGTGTGGGCGCGCACGCCGCCCGCCCCTTCGGTGACGCAGACCAGCCGTGTGCCGCCCGCCAGCAACCCGGCAATGAAACCGGCCCGGTCAGGGGCCAGCCAATCGAGATCTTCGCCCGACAGTTTGACGATATCGGCCACAACCAGCATCCGCGCCAGCCGGGCGCGCACGGCGGGGGCGTCGGTGATGAAACCGGGCCGGATGTTGGGGTCAACCATGACCACGCAATTTGCGGCTTCGCGCAGGCACAGCGCCTCCATAGCGCTGCCGCAGGGTTCCGCCACCAGCGAGATGCCGCCAAAGAACAACGCCTGCGCGTTGACGTCAGGCAGGTCTGCCGTGGTCAACATGCGCCCCGCGGTGTTCTCGTCATAAAAGGCATAGCTTGCCTGTCCCTCCACCAGCCGTACGAAGGCCAGCGTGCAGGGGCGTGGGGCGGTCACGCAGGCGCCCGTATCCACACCCGCAGCTTTAAGCCCTGCGCGCAACTGGTCGCCAAAAAAATCCGCCGAAAGCCCCCAGAAGAACCCGGCCTTTGCCCCCAGTCGCCCCAGTGCGATGGCGGTGTTATAGACCGATCCCCCGGCATGCGGCGCGAACCCATCGGGGACCGGCAGCATGTCGATCAGCGCCTCGCCGCAGCACAGGATCATGCGGCCAACCCCTCGGGCACCTTGGCGCCGGTCATGTAGGCCACGGCATCCGACATCGCATGCTCGCGCGGGTCGATCACGCACAGCCGCTTGCCCAGACGGTGGACATGGATGCGGTCCGCCACCTCGAACACATGCGGCATGTTGTGTGAGATCAGGATGATCGGCACGCCCCGCGCCCGCACGTCCTGAATGAGATCCAGCACCTTGCGGCTTTCCTTTACCCCCAGCGCGGCCGTCGGTTCGTCAAGGATTACCACCTTGGACCCAAAGGCCGCGGCACGCGCCACCGCCACCCCCTGCCGCTGGCCGCCCGACAGGGTTTCCACCGGCTGGTCGATGTTCTGGATGGTCGCAAGGCCCAGTTCATTCAGCTTGTCCCGTGCGAAGGCCCGCATGCGCGGCATGTCGAGCATGCGCAACCACTGGCCCAAGGGGCCGGGCATCCGCAGCTCGCGCCCCATGAACATGTTTTCCACGATCGACAGCGCGGGCGACAGTGCCAGGTTCTGGTACACCGTCTCGATCCCGGCGCCGCGCGCTTCGAGCGGCGAGGAAAACCGGACCGGCTGCCCGTCCAGCCGGATTTCGCCTGCATCCACGCTGATCGCGCCCGACAGCGCCTTGATCAGGCTTGATTTACCGGCCCCATTGTCGCCGATCACAGCCAGAATCTCGCCCGGCATCAGATCAAAGTCGCAGGTGTCGAGCGCGGTGACGCGGCCATACCGCTTGACCAGTCCGCGCGCGGTCAGGATGGGTTGCACGCTCATGCCGAAACCTTTCGGATCCATTGGTCGATGGCGACCGCGATGATGATAAGCCAGCCGATGGCAAAGACCTGCCAGAGCACATCCACATTCACCAGACGCAGGCCCGAGTTGAACACGCCCACGATCAGCGCCCCGAACAGCGCGCCAAGGATCGACCCGCGCCCGCCGAACAGGCTGATCCCGCCGATCACCACTGCGGTGATCGATTGCAGGTTGCCTTCGTAGAACGACTGGGGGCTGATCGACCCCACCCGCCCGATGCTGGCCCAGGCGGCCAGCGCGCAGACAAACCCGGCCAGCGCATACACCTGCACCAGCGTGCGGTCCGTGCGGATACCCGCCAGTTCAGCGGCGTCCCGGTCATCGCCGATGGCATGCACATGGCGGCCCCATGCCGTGCGGTTCAGCACGAACCACAGCACCGCGAACACCGCCACCATCAGGATCGACCCATACGTGATGTTCGCCGCGCCGATCTTGAACGACCCGCCAAAGAATTTCAGCAGCGGGGCGGCGGCGTCGATATCTTGGCTGCGGATCGACTGCGCGCCCGACAGCCACAGGTTCAGCGCAAAGAAGATGTTCCAGGTGCCCAGCGTCACGATGAACGGCGGCAGCTTAAGTCGTGTCACCATCAGCCCGTTCAGCATGCCCGTCAGCGTGCCACCGGCGAAGGCCACCATCAGCGCAAGCGGGGCGGGCACGCCCAGCGTGATCGATAGTTTGCCCGAGATCACCGCCATCAGCACCATGATGGCAGCCACAGACAGGTCAATCCCGGCGGTCAGCACGATAAGCGCCTGCGCTGCCGCCAGAATGCCGATCACCGACACCTGCTGCAGGATCAGGCTGAGATTGAACGCGGAAAAGAACTTGCCCCCCGCCAGCACCCCGAACACCGCAAGGCTGATCGCCAGCACGATCACCGGCACCATGGTGGGATAGATATGCAGGAAGTGCTGCACCTGACCCAGCGCGCTGCGCTTGGGGCCATCGAACTGCGCCACGGTCGCATCGGCCGCGCGCACGACCTGTTCATAAGCGGCAGGTGCCACCTTTTCGCCTTCCGACATGCCGGACCTCCGATAAAAACGCGCTGCGGGGTCGATGTGCGCTAGGCTGCCACAGGTTCGCCTGGCGCGACATACCCCAAAGGGGGCCGGGGGCAGGGAACCCCCGGTCCGGCGGTGACGCCCGCGCAGGCGTCACCCGGTGGTCACGGCGTTCAGCCCCAGCACTTGCTCAGACCGTCCGCCGACGAAAGGGACGGAATGCCATCGACCGGCGCATCGGTGATCAGTTCAACCCCGGTGTTGAAGAAGTCCAGACCTTCGGTGTTGGCGGGCTTGGTGCCGGTTTCGGCAAACGCCTTGATCGCCTCGATCCCCATCGATGCCATCAGCAGCGGGAACTGCATGGACGTGGCGCCGATGATGCCTTCCTTGACGTTCTGCACGCCGGGGCAGCCGCCGTCGACCGACACGATCAGCACGTCCTTTTCACGCCCCATCGCCTTGAGCGCCTCATAGGCGCCGGCGGCGGCAGGTTCGTTGATGGTATAGACGACGTTGATGCCGGGGTCCTTTTGCAGCAGGTTTTCCATGGCGGTGCGGCCGCCCTCTTCGTTGCCGTTGGTCACGTCGGAGCCGATGATGCGGGCGTCATCTTCGTCGCCGATCCTGGTGGGGTCCTTCACGTCGATGCCAAAGCCCTGAAGAAAGCCCTGATTGCGCAGGTAATCCACGGAGATCTGGCTGGCGTTCAGGTCGAGCGTCGCAATCTTGGCCGAGGCCGCCGCGTCGCCCAGCTTCGCCTTCGCCCATTGACCGATCATGACGCCGGCCTTGAAGTTGTCGGTGGCAAAGGTGGCATCGGCGGTATCAGCGGGTTCGAACGGCGTGTCGAGCGCGATGACCAGCAGGCCCGCGCTGCGGGCGGCGGTGACGGCAGGCGCCAGCGCGCGGCTGTCGGACGGGGTGATGAGAATGCCCTTGGCGCCCGCAGCCACGCAGCTTTCGACTGCAGCGATCTGGGTTTCCACGTCGCCATCGATCTTGCCCGCAAAGGTCTGCAGGCTGATGCCATGCGCATTGGCGGCGGCGGTGGCGCCTTCTTTCATCTTCACGAAGAACGGGTTGGTGTCGGTCTTGGTGATCAGGCAGGCGCCGATCCCTGCGGCGCTTGCGGGCGCTGCGGCGGCGAATGCGGCGGTGGCGATGGCGCCCAGCAGGGCGGCGCGAACGGTGGTGGTCATGAAAATCCTCCCGATGATCCGCCGGTCCGGTGACAGGTCTCCTCCCCGTCCCCCCGGCGACTGAGGGTAAAAGACTGCGAATCCCCGCCGCCTGTCAATAGATAAATCACTCTGATTTAGTATTGACAGGGGCGCCCCACCCGGCATCCTGTGCGGGCAGGGGAGGGATGCTGCAATGAACGTGACCGAAACCGCCATTCCGCAAAGCGCGGGCCTGCGCGGATCGAACCAGTCGGGAATGCGCGCGTGGAACGAACGCGTGGTGCTGTCGCTGGTCCGCGGGCATGGCGCGCTGTCGAAGGCGGATATCGCGCGCACCACAGGGCTGTCGGCGCAGACGGTCAGCGTGATCATGCGCGCGCTGGAACAGGATGGTTTGCTGGTGCGCGGGGAACCCGTGCGCGGCAAGGTGGGGCAGCCTTCGGTGCCGATGTCCCTGGCGGCGGAGGGGGCGTTCTTTCTGGGGCTCAAGATCGGGCGGCGGTCGTCCGAGATGCTGCTGACCGACTTTCAGGGCCATGTGCGTGCCCGACGCATCCAGCGCCATGCATGGCCCGAACCCGATGCCGCCGTGGCCTTTGCCCGCACCGCAGCGGCGGATCTGGTGGCAGAGTTGCCCCCGGCCCTGCAGCCCCGCGTGTCCGGAATGGGCATCGCCATGCCGTTCCAGCTTTGGGGCTGGGCCGATGCCATCGGGGCGCCGCAGGCGGCGATGGATGCATGGCGCGGGCGCGACATCCGGGCGGAACTTGCCCAAGGCGCGGGGTATCCGGTGCTGTTGCAAAACGATGCGACGGCGGCGTGTGGTGCGGAACTGGTGTTCGGCACCGGGCGGCTGCCCCGCGATTTCGTCTATGTCTATATCGGCTTCTTCATCGGCGGCGGCGTGGTGCTGAATGGCGGTCTGTTGGCCGGACCAGGCGGCAATGCGGGCGCGCTGGGGTCCATGCCGGTGC
>JAUXPG010000015.1 GCA_030683915.1 Gemmobacter sp. | reverse complement strand
CAGGCGGTCGACGATCATTCCCGCAACCCCGCCTTTTGCAGCAAGGGCAACACGCCCGCGCAAAAGAACGGCAGTTCGTCGACGAAGTTGACGAAACTGACCGTGGTGCCCGAAAAGCCCGCGCGCGACATTTCGACCATCTGTTCGGCAATGTCGGCAGGCGTGCCGATCAAAGGATAGGTGCCTGCGCCCCCGGCAAACCACTTGCGCCGCAGGCGATAGGTTTCCTCGTCGTGGTTGCTGGCATTGGCCGCCTGCGTGCCCATCATGTAATCCAGCGCGGCATTGTCGGCCATCGTCACGGCGTAGTGTTCGTAATAGTCTTCGGCCTCGGCGCGACTTGGGCGGCAGACGACATGGGTGGTGGTGTAGACCCCCACCTTGCGCCCGGTTTCAGCAGACCGCCTCGCCACGTCCTCGATAGTGTCGCGCCCGGCTTCGATGCTTTTGAACGTGGTGAACAGAAAATCGGCATGTTTCGCCGCAAAGGCACGGCCCGGCGGCGAAAACGCGGCGTTCAGCACCGGCGGGCGGGTGCCGCGCAACGGTTTGGGCAGGGTCGCGGCCTTGCGCAGCCGGTAAAACTTGCCTTCGTAATCGAATGGCGCGGTTTGCGCGTATAGCCGTCCGATGATGTCGATCCATTCACCGGCCTGATCATAGGGTGCGTCCACCCGATCCAGGCCGAACATGCCGAATTCATCGGGGTTCCAGCCGGCCACGATATTCAGGCCCGCCCGCCCATTCGATGCATGGTCCACGGTCGCCCAAGCCTTGGCGGCGAACACCGGATGCACCATCGGCACATGTACCGTGGAAAAGATGCCGATGCGCTCGGTCACGCCCGACAGCGCCGCGGCGAAGGTAAAGGTTTCAAAGGAATGCTGGCGTGCGTTTGTCTCGCCTCCGAACCCCTTCCACCGCGCGATTGGAAGGAAAAAATCAATCCCCGCGCGGTCACCGATCTGGGCGGCGCGCACGATTTCGGGCCAACCGGCGGACCAGCGTTCGGGGACGCGCGTCACGGTCAACCCGCCATCGGCATTGGTGGCGAAGATGCCGAGCTTGAAGCGGTTGGGCCCGTGCATAGGATGGGGGGTCATGGTGTATCCTCGGGGGGCTGAGCGTCGGTGACCGCGATTTCGAACCAGTTCAGCGCGGCGTCGATGAAATCTTCCATGATCTTGCGCGCCGCGTCGGCATCGTGGCTGGCGAACGCTTCGACAAGCGCGATGACACCAGCCGCGGCGGTCGCGCGGGCTGGCGCCGTGCGCAGCGTGGCACGGCGCACAAGGATCACCTGATCGTCGAACCGGGTCAGCACCTCGTGCAGCCGCCGGTTGCGAATGCGCGACAGCCACAGCCCGCGAAACGCGATGTTCGCCGCCGTCGCCTCGTCTTGTGTCGCGGCGGAGATCACCCGGTCGCGCGCGGCGTGATACTCCGGCAGGTCTTCGGGCGGGCAGGTGGCGGCAATGTCAGCCACGGCCTGCGGCTCCAGCAACCGGCGGATCTGGAAAATCTCGTGGATGTCCCGCAGCCCAAGCTGGGGCACGTGGAAGCCGCCGTCGCGCTGTTCCACCAGCCCCATCTGCGCCAGCCGGAACAGCGCTTCGCGCACCGGCGTGCGCGACACCGACAGGCGGCGGGCGAGATCTTCTTCCACCAGCCGGGCGCCGGGTTCGAACACGGGTGCGGCCAGCATGGCGCGCAAGGACTCGGTCACCTGCTGTGCCAAGGGCGGTGCGCGCCTTATGGCATAGGCGGCGTCGGTCATGGCCGCACCGTTTCCGTCCACATCGGATAGTGGAAGTTGCCGCCGTCGAAGGGCGGAAAGGTGTGGAAATCAGCGCGCAGCTCGTGGCGGACCGGCGATTGCAGCGCGGCGGTCAGCGCGGCGGGGCTGTCGAACACCACGCGGTTGCGCTGCATGTGGTGCGCCTTGGCCATCGGCAGGTGGTTGATCCAGTCCACTCGCGTCAGGATTTCGATGGCGCGGATGCCGGGAAACCGCTGGAACAGCGGCGGGTGCCCGGCGATGTAGTGGTCCAGCCAGTCGTTCAGGTCAGCGGCCGGACCGGGGTAATGCACCACATAGGCACAGGGCAGCGCGCCGGGCGCGGTCTGAACCTTTGGGTCCGGCACGGCCCAAGTGCGGCGCCAGAACGCCTGCACATTGGCTCGTGCCAGTGCCGGAACGGCGGCAACCAGCCCTTGCAAGGCGCCATCGCGGGCGCAGGCCGCCTCCAGCGCCTCCAACGTCGGGAAATGCAGTTGCACCCCCAATGGCGGGGCGGCGCCGTCATCGACATAGATGTCCGATGCCTGCGAGGGCGTGAAGACCATCGCCTCGGCCAGACCCGGCACCCGGTTCAGCAGCGCGCGCAGTGCGGCGATTTCCGGCGCCGGAACGGCCAGCGGCGCAGGATCAAGAAACACCACAAGGGCAAACATGCGTCACCTTCCCATCAGGCTGGGCAACCACAGCGCAAGCGGCGGGAATGCCACGATGATTGCAATCAGCAGCAGCGTCAGCACGACATAGGGTGCCGCCGACAGTGCCATCGTGCGCAGCGACGTGCCCTTTGGGGCTGACCCGAGCGCCACATACAGCAGCATCCCAAATGGCGGCGTGGTGAACCCGATCTCGTAGGCCAGAAGCAGGATCAGCCCGAACCAAACCGGATCAAACCCGAAGGTTTTTGCGATGGGCATGAACAGGGGAATGGTGATCAGCATCATGGACACCTGATCCATGAACATGCCCAGCACCAGCACGACGCAGATCATCATGACCAGAACGCCATAAGGCCCAAGGTCAAACCCTGTAACCTTTCCGATGAACCCGGTAGAGGCGCCCGAGAACGCGAAAATCTGGCTGAAGGTGGTGGAGGCGGTGATGATGAGAAAGGTCATCCCCGTCACCTTCATCGCGTCATCCAGCGACCGCCAGATCACGGACCAGCGAAACTTGCGGTACACGAGCAGCAGCGCGATCACGCCCATGCAACCCAGCCCCGCGCTTTCGGTAGGGGTGGCGATGCCCATGATGATCGTGCCGACCACGCAAAAGATCAGAAATCCCATTGGCAGGATGTTGGCGGCGACCGCGGTGACCTTGGCCCATCCGCTGGAGGTGGGCACGGCATATTGCGGCGCGGCATCGGGGTCGATCGCGGTCTGCACCCAGATCAGCCCGCCGAACATCAGCACCAGCACAAGGCCCGGCAACAGCCCCGCGATCAGCAGTGCACCCACGTCGATCTGCGCCAGCGACCCCAGCAGCACGCCCAGCGTGGAGGGCGGAATGATCACGGCCAACGAACCTGCGCCAAGGATCGGGCCAAAAGCCATATGCGGCTTGTAGTTCCGCTTCAGCATCTCGGGGGCCATCATCGACCCCATCATGCCCGCATTGGCCAGGCTGGACCCCGACAACGCGGCGAACACCGCGCCCGAGCCCAGCGTCACGTAACTCAGCCGCCCGCGCAGGTTCCCGATGGCAAGGTCCAGCGCGTGGATCACCCTGTCACCCAGACCGGACCGGAAAAACAGGCTGCCCATCACAAGGAACATTGGCAGCGGCGCCAGCGCATAGGTGGTAATCGCCTCGGAAAAGTTCGCCACCATCTGGGTCACGCCCCGGTCGAACCGGCCGACGCCGAACACCAGAAGCATGCCCATGATGTTGGTGGCGAAAAAGGCGAAGGCGACAGGGAGGCCCAGCCCCATGAGGACAAGGATCGACGAGATCAGCGCGGCAAAGGCATAGAGCCTATCCATTGGTCAGTGCCCCCCGACTTCAAGAAGGTCACGGTCGTAAAAGTCGTCATACCCCAGCAGGTAGCGCAGCCATTCCACCGCCGACAGGACGAACGCCGCCACCATGGGCGCAAAGACGACCCATTTCGGAATGTCGAAGGTCCGCATTTCATAGGTGCCGCGTTCGACCGCAAGCAACAGCGACCGGCCCGCCACCCATGCCAGATACAGGCACAGCACCAGACAGGCGAAATAGACCAACTGCGCCAGCACCACCTTGGCATTGCGTGGCAGCGCGATGCGCAGAAACTCCACAAACACATGCCCCTTTTGCCGCACAAGCCACGGCATCGACAGGAAGGTGATGTAAAGCAGGAAGAACTCCGAGGTGTTCACCGCCCACGCAAGCGGGCGCAGCCCGGCATTGCGCACGACAACATCGGCCACGACCAGAAGAACCAGCGCCCCGATCAGCAGTCGGGCGCCAACGGACATCAGCCAGCACAAGCGGCCGGACAGGTCGAACAGAAGTCTCATTGCAGGAATCCGTCGGCAAGGGGGCCAGGGGCCCGGCTATGACAGCACGCACCGCACGTCAGATGCGGAAGGGGCGCTGCCCGCCCCTTCCGCAGGGATCGTCACTTGAACAGTTCTTTCAGCTTGGCGATGTTGGTCGGATCGCGCGATTCCATGCGCTGCCACGACGCATCGGCGGCCATCTGCAGGAACTTGTCCTTGCCGGCGCCGGTCATGCTGACCACCTTCTGGCCCTTGTCCACCATCTCTTGCGCCAGTTTGGCGGCAAGGGCGGCGGTTTCATCAAAGGACTTCTGTTCGTATTCCGCGGCCACTTCGGACACGATCTTCTGTGCCTCGGGCGACAGCGCCTCGAACGAATCCTTGTTCATGGAAATCAGCACGTCCATGCGGAAATAGCTGGGGTCCACGCGGTATTTGGTGAATTTGTCCCAGCCGAAAGACGCATACCCCAGGACCGGATAGGCGTTGGCGTTGATCACGCCACGTTCCAGCGAGGTATAGACCTCAGGCGCCGGCTGGATGATCATGGTGGCGCCAAGGTTGTCGAACAGCTGCTTGTAAAGCGGCGAGGCGCGGATCAGGATTTCCTTGAAGTCCAGCATGCCGTCGGCGGTCATCTTGGGTTCGTTCACGGTCCAGATGTGGAACCCGGCCGAGGCGTTCATGTGCGCCAGAAGTTTGGCGTTGCCCTTTTTCTGATAGATGCTGTCGATCAGATCCCAGGCGCCGTTCTTGCGCGCTTCGGCGGGCGGCAGGGTGGAGGCCGACAGAACCTCGCCTTCCGGCACCAGTTCCAGATACAGGCCAGCGGGCGTGTGGATCATGTCGATCAGGCCCGACTGCTGCGCGGTGCCCAGCTGCGGGTTCGGGATGACTTCGGGTCCGCCCTTCACGTCGATACGCACGACGCCTTTGCCACGTTCGTTCACGGCGGCGACAAAGCTCATGAATTCCTTGGTAAAGTCGCTGGGTCCGGGTGCAAAGTGGACGGCGTTGATCACGTCTTCGGCGTAGGCGGCATTGCCGGCCATGGCCATGAGGGCGGCAAAGGCCACCGATTTCAGCTTGTTCATCAGGTTCTCCGAGTTGGTGTGTTGGACCCCGCCTTGCGGCGGGACAGATGGCCGGTCAGTTCTGTGCTGCCGGGGTTTCTTGAGTGGTTGTATACAGTATTCACTCCTTGTTTTCAACGGTGGAGATGCGGTTGACGCTGCCGCAACGCCTGTTTTTCTGCGCGCAGGTCGTGGGCGCGCGGGTCGGCCATCGGGTTTTCCGCCAGTCCCCCCAGATCGGCCTTGCGCAGTTTCTGGGTGGAGGTGACGGGCAGGGTATCGCGGAAGACCACGAAGCCCGGCGTCTTGAAATAGGCCAGACGCTGCGCGGCATGGGCCAGCAGGTCACGCGCAAGTGCGGCTTCATCCGCGCCCGGGCGGGGCACGACGACGGCCAGCACCTCTTCGCCGCGCAGCGGATCGTCGGCGGCCACCACCGCGGCCTGCGCCACCTGCGGATGGGCATTCAGCACGCCTTCGACCTCAAGCGCTGCGATGTTTTCGCCGGAGCGGCGGATCACGTTCTTCTTGCGGTCCATGAAATGCAGCGATCCGTCGGGTGCCTGCACCATGATGTCGCCGGTGTGCAGCCAGCCGCCCGCAGTGATGGCGGCGGTGGCCGCCGGGTCGTTCAGATATCCTGAAAACAGCCCGCGCATCGGGTCTGCACCCGCGGCGCGGACCCAGAGTTCGCCGGGTTGGCCGGGTGGCACTTCGGCGCCGTGGTCATCAACCAGACGGATATCCATTGCAGGACCGGGGCGCGTTGGGCGCCCAAGGCAGCGTGTGCCGACGTGGCGCGGCTCCTGCACCGAGGACAGAAGGCAGGCCCCGCCGGTTTCCGTCATGGCCCAGCCTTCCAGCAAGGGCACGCCGAACCGCGATTCGAAGGCGGCGTGGTGGTCGGGGTGAACCCCGCCGCCCAGCCCGAAGCGAAGACCGTGGTCGCGGTCCTCCGGTGTCGGGGGAAGGGCGAGCAGGATGGCGGGCATGACGCCA
>JAUXPG010000488.1 GCA_030683915.1 Gemmobacter sp. | reverse complement strand
CGCGGCATGATCCGGCGCTACTATCTGGAAACCACGGGCACCATCACCGACGTGCAGGGGGTGCTGGCATGAGCGTCGCAAAATCCCTTGCCCACGATTCCGGGCCGCTGCATGTGACCGGGCAGGCGCGCTATGTCGATGACATGCCGCTGCCCGCCAACGCGCTGCATCTGGCGTTCGGGCTGTCCACCATCGCGCATGGGGCGATCACGGCCATGGACCTTGCAGCGGTGCGCGCTGCCCCCGGCGTGGTCGCGGTGCTGACCGCCGCCGACATGCCCTTTGCCAATGACGGCTCGCCCTCGGCGCATGACGAGCCCGTGCTGGCGGATGGCGTGGTGCATCATGTCGGACAGCCGGTGTTTCTGGTCGTGGCCAGCAGCCACCACGCCGCGCGCCGCGCCGCACGTCTGGGCAAGCTGGCCTATGACGAACGCCCCGCCATCCTGACAGTTGACGAGGCGCTGGCCGCTGACAGCCGGTTCGGCCCGCCGGTGATCTGGGCGCGCGGCGACGCGGGCGCGGCAATCGCGGGCGCGGAGCGTGTCGTGGAAGGGCGGCTTGAACTGGGCGGTCAGGAGCATTTCTACCTTGAAGGTCATGCCGCGCTTGCCATCCCCGGCGAGGCGGGCGACATGCACGTCATCTCCTCAACCCAGCACCCGACCGAAATCCAGCACAAGGTGGCCGAGGCCATCGGCCTGCCCATGCATGCCGTGCGGGTGGAATGCCGGCGGATGGGCGGCGGCTTTGGCGGCAAGGAAAGTCAGGGCAACCATCTGGCCATCGCCTGTGCGGTCGCGGCGCGCGCAACCGGCCGGGCGTGCAAGATGCGCTATGATCGCGACGACGACATGGTCATCACCGGCAAGCGCCACGATTTCCGCATCGACTATCGCGCCGGGTTCGATGGCGAGGGCCGTTTGGCCGGGCTGGAGTTTCGGCACTACACCCGTGCGGGCTGGGCGCTGGACCTGACCCACCCGGTCGCCGACCGCGCCATGCTGCATGCCGACAACGCCTATTTCATCCCGGCGATGCGGATCGAAAGCCACCGGCTGCGCACCAACACCCAAAGCGCCACCGCCTTTCGCGGGTTTGGCGGGCCGCAAGGAATGGCCGGGGTGGAACGGGTGATGGACCACATCGCCTTTGTGCTGGGGCGCGACCCGCTGGAGGTTCGGCGCGCGAATTTCTACGCCGTGCCGGCCACGCCGGGCGACCCCGTGCAGACCACACATTACGGGCAGGAGGTGCGCGATTTCGTGCTGCACGATCTGGTCGCCCAGCTGGAAGCCAGTGCGGCCTATCAGGACCGCCGCGCCGGTGTTGCCGCGTGGAACGCCGCAAACCCGGTGGTGAAGAAGGGGCTGGCGCTGACGCCGGTGAAGTTCGGCATTTCCTTCACGCTGACGCATCTCAATCAGGCAGGCGCGCTGGTGCATGTGTATCAGGACGGGTCGATCCACCTGAACCATGGTGGCACCGAAATGGGGCAAGGGCTGTTCCAGAAGGTCGCGCAGGTGGCGGCGTCGGAGTTCGGGGTGGATATGGCGGTGGTCCGCATCACCGCGACCGACACGGCAAAAGTGCCCAACACATCGGCCACCGCGGCCTCGAGCGGGTCGGACCTCAACGGCATGGCGGTGCAGGCGGCCTGTGCCGAAATCCGCGGGCGGATGGCGGCGCATCTGGCGCAACTGCATCAGGTGGCGCCCGAAACGGTGGTGTTCGCAGATGGCCGGGTGCAGGTGGGCGCTGGCGATCTGAGCTTTGCCGAGGCCGCGTCACTGGCCTATCAGGGTCGCGTGTCGCTGTCGGCGGCCGGGTTCTACAAGACACCCGACATCACGTGGGACCGCACGACCGGGCGCGGGCGGCCATTCTTCTACTTCGCCTATGGCGCGGCGGTGACCGAAGTCGCTGTGGACACGCTGACAGGCGAAAACCGCATCCTGCGTGCTTATATCTTGCATGATGCAGGCGCGTCGCTGAACCCGGCGCTGGACATCGGACAGATTGAAGGCGGCTACGTGCAGGGCGCAGGTTGGCTGACGACCGAGGAACTGGTGTGGGATGACAAGGGCCGTCTGCGCACCCACGCGCCCAGCACCTACAAGATTCCCGCGTTCAGCGACCGGCCGGGGGTTTTCAACGTCGCCTTGTGGGACGCGCCAAACCCCGAAGCGACGATCTATCGGTCCAAGGCGGTGGGCGAACCTCCGTTCATGCTGGGCATTTCGGCGCTGATGGCCCTGTCGGATGCGGTGGCCGCCTGTGGCGACGGCACGCTTTATCCCGACCTTGCGGGCCCTGCGACAGCCGAGCGGGTGTTGCGCGCGATCCGGCGTCAGCAGGGCCGCGATGTTTGATCTCTCGGACCTGCGGTCGGCGCTGGCCGTCCACGGGCGCGTGGCGCGCGTGGTCATTGCCGGGTTCGCGGGGTCGTCCCCGCGAGAGGTTGGGGCCGCGATGCTGGTGTGGGCGGATGGCCAGTCGGGCACCATCGGTGGCGGCGCGCTGGAGTGGCAGGCCGCGCAGGCGGCGCGGGCCTTGCTGGGCACCGGCGGCACGCGGGTGACGCGGCACGCGCTTGGGCCTGAGCTTGGCCAGTGCTGCGGCGGCGCCGTGACGCTGGTGACCGAGGTGTTCGATGCGCCGGCGCTGGCCGCACTTCCGCTTCGGGACGGCTGCGCGATGCGGCGCGTGCAGGGCACAGCCGACGCGCCGCCCCTGCCGATGCTGCGCGCTTTGGCGCGGGCGCGGGACCGTGCCGCAGTGCCGCGCCTGATGATGCAGGATGGCTGGTTGCTGGAACCCGTGGCAGTGCCGCTGCGGCACGTCTGGGTCTGGGGGGCGGGCCATGTCGGGCGGGCGCTGGTCGGCGTGCTCTCGCCGCTGCCCGGTCTGGCAATCACATGGGTCGATACCGCGTCAGACCGCTTCCCCCCCGATCCGCCGGCCGGGGTGACGGTGCGGGTAGCGCCGGACCCCGGCGAACTGGTGCAGGCGGCCCCGCCTGACGGCGAACACCTGATCCTGACCTATTCCCATGCGCTGGATCTGGACCTGTGCCACCGGCTGCTGGGCCACGGGTTCGCGGCCTGCGGGCTGATCGGCTCGGCCACAAAATGGGCGCGCTTCCGGTCGCGGCTGGCCACCCTCGGCCACGCGCCCGGCGCCATCGCCCGCATCGACTGCCCCATCGGCGACCCCGCGCTTGGCAAGCATCCGCAGGCCATTGCGGTTGGCGTGGCCGCCGCGATGATGCGCGCCGCCCCCGCCCTTTTCCGAAAGGCCCAAGTATGACCGTGCCACTGCTCAAGATCGAGGGGCTGACCAAGGCCTATCCCGGTGTTGTCGCCAATTCGGATGTGTCCTTCGCCATCCAACCCGGCGAAGTGCATGCCCTGCTGGGTGAAAACGGTGCGGGAAAATCAACGCTGGTCAAGATGATCTATGGCCTTGTGCGCCCTGACGCGGGCCGCATGGCGCTGCGGGGGGTGCCGTATCATCCCGCCAAACCCTCCGAGGCGCGCAATCAGGGCGTGGCGATGGTGTTCCAGCATTTCAGCCTGTTCGAGGCGCTGAACGTCGCCGAAAACGTCGCGCTCGGCATGGAAAACCCGCCGCCGATGAAGCAGTTGGCCGAACGCATCCGGGCGGTCAGCCAGGAATACGGGCTGCCGCTGGACCCCGGCCGCCTTGTGGGCGACCTGTCGGCCGGAGAACGCCAGCGGGTCGAGATCATCCGCTGTCTGTTGCAGGACCCCAAGCTGCTGATCATGGACGAACCCACCAGCGTTCTGACCCCGCAAGAGGTGGGCATCCTGTTCCAGACCCTGCGGCAACTGTCGGGCGAAGGCACGGCGATCTTGTATATCAGCCACAAGCTTGAAGAAATTCGCACGCTTTGCGACGAGGCAACTATCCTGCGCCGCGGCCGCGTGGTGGCCACCTGCACCCCCCGCGACCGCACGGCGCGCGAGATGGCGGAACTGATGGTCGGTCAGGTGCTGACCCCGCCTGCAAAGGCGCCGAAAACCCCCGGTCCGGTCGCGCTCGAGGTGCGGGATCTGTCGGTCGCCTCGCCCAACCCCTTTGGAACGGCGCTGAAATCGGTCAGCTTCTCGTTACGCCGGGGTGAGGTGCTGGGCATCGCCGGGGTGGCGGGCAACGGGCAGGATGAACTGTTGCTGGCGCTCTCGGGCGAAGTGACAAGCCCGCCGCAGGCGGTGCAGATCGACGGTGCGCCGGTGGGCCACCTTGGACCCAATGCGCGGCGGGCGCTGGGGCTGGTGGCCGCCCCGGAGGAACGGTTGGGCCACGCGGCGGCCCCGGACATGAGCCTGACGGAAAACGCGCTGCTGTCGGCGCATGTGCGCAAGGGCTTCCTGCGGCGCGGTTTCATCGACTGGGCCGCCGTGGAACGCTTTGCCAAGGATGTGATCACGGCATTCGACGTGCGCACGCCCGGCACCGATGTCGCCGCGCGGGCGCTATCCGGGGGCAACCTGCAAAAGTTCGTCATCGGGCGCGAAATCCTGCAGAACCCTTCGGTGATCGTGGTCAACCAGCCGACGTGGGGCGTGGACGCGGCGGCGGCGGCGGCGATCCGGCAGGCGTTGCTGGACCTGGCCGCCAAGGGCACGGCCGTCGTGGCGATCAGTCAAGATCTGGACGAACTGCTGGAAATCGCTGACAGCTTTGCCGCGCTGAACGAGGGGCGGCTGACGCCGCCGCGACCGGCCCAAGGGCTGACGGTGGACCAGATCGGGCTGATGATGGGGGGCGCGCATGGCATGGACGTGGCGCACCGCCACGAAGAAGCGGGGGCAAGCGCATGATCCGGCTGGAAAAACGGCCAACACCGTCACGGTTCTGGACTGCCGCGACTCCGGTGCTTGCGGTGATCGCCACCATGGTCGCGGGCGGGCTGATGTTTGCCGCGCTTGGCAAGGACCCGCTGGAGGCGATCCGCACCATTTTCTGGGACCCGCTGTTTCATCCGCAATTTGCCGGTTATTCGCGCCCGCAACTGCTGGTCAAGGCCGGGCCACTGATCCTGATCGCCATCGGCCTTTCGCTGGGGTTCCGCGCCGGGGTGTGGAACATCGGCGCCGAAGGGCAATACATCATCGGTGCCATCTGCGGGGCGGCGGTGGGGCTCGCGTTCTATCCGGCGGCGGGGTGGTACATCTTTCCGCTGATGGTGATCGCCGGGGCCTTGGGCGGGTTCGTGTGGGCCATGATCCCCGGCATCCTGCGCACAAGGTTCAACACCTCGGAAATCTTGGTCTCGTTGCTGCTGGTCTATGTGGCACAGGCGCTGCTGGCCTCGGTGGCGCTCGGGGTGCTGCGCAACCCGCAAGGCGGCGGGTTTCCGGGCAGCCGCAATCTGGCCCAGTATCCGGCAGCGGCGAACCTTGAGCTGATCCCCGGTACCGGCATGCACTGGGGCGTGGTGGCAGCCTTTATCGCGGTAATTGCCAGCTTCGTGCTGCTCCAACGCCATATCCTTGGGTTCAACATCCGGCTGTCGGGTCAGGCGCCGCGCGCGGCCCGGTTTGCGGGGGTTTCCCCCACCGCGCTGGTGCTGACATGCCTTGGCGTATCGGGGGTGCTGGCGGGCATGGCGGGCCTGTTCGAGGCCGCGGGACCGTCGGGCAAGATCTCCATCGATTTTGCCAGCGGCTATGGCTTTACCGCGATCATCGTTGCTTTTCTTGGCCGTCTGAACCCCGTCGGAATCCTGCTGGCCGGGCTGTTGATGGCGCTGACCTACATCGGCGGCGAACTGGCGCAATTCATGCTGGGCCTGCCCAAAGCCTCGATCCAGGCGTTTCAGGGGATGCTGCTGTTCTTCCTGCTGGCGCTGGACCTGACGTCGAATTACCGGCTGCGGCTGGCCAAGCGCGAGGTGGCCTGAGATGGATCTGTCTGCAATCAACCCGGCGGTGCTGTTTGCATCGCTGATCGTCGCCGCGACGCCGATCCTGCTGGCGGGGCTGGGGGAACTGGTGGTCGAAAAGGCCGGGGTGCTGAATCTCGGGGTCGAAGGGATGATGATCGTCGGCGCCATCTGCGGCTTTGCCGTCGCGGTCGGCACCGGAAGCCCGTTTCTGGGCTTTGTCGCCGGTGCGGTCGGTGGCGCGCTGCTCAGCCTGATCTTCGCGGTGCTGACGCAATACCTGCTGGCGAACCAGGTTGCGACAGGGCTGGCGCTCACGTTGTTCGGGCTCGGGTTCTCGGCGCTGATCGGTCAGGGCTATGTCGGGATCAAGCCTCCGCCGGTTTCGGCGCTGACCTTCGGGCCGCTGTCAGACATCCCGCTGCTGGGAACCATCCTGCTGCGCCATGATGCAATGGTCTATCTGGCGCTGCTGGCGGTGCCGGGGCTGTGGTGGGCGATCAACCGCACGCGCATGGGCCTGATCCTGCGCGCGGTCGGGGAAAACCACGACGCGGCACATGCGCTGGGCTACAAGGTGGTGCATATCCGGCTGGCGGCGATCGTGTTTGGTGGTGCAATGGCGGGCCTTGGCGGTGCCTACCTCAGCCTGATCCGCGTGCCACTCTGGACCGAGGGCATGACAGCAGGCGCAGGCTGGATCGCGCTGGCGCTCGTGGTGTTCGCAAGCTGGAAACCCGGGCGCCTGCTGCTGGGGGCCTGGCTTTTCGGCGGGATCACGGTGCTGCAACTGAACCTGCAGGCCGCCGGTGCCCGCGTGCCGGTGGAATACCTGTCGATGTCGCCCTACGTCATCACCATCGTGGTTTTGGTGGTGATGTCGGCGCGCGGCGGGCGCGCGGCCGGGGCCCCGGCGGCGCTGGGGCGCAGCTTTCACGCGACACATTGACGATACGGGTGAAACCCCGGACAAAGGCGGGGATGCACCCGCATCAAACAGCGGGGATGCACCCGCAGCACAAGGGAGACGACCATATGATTCGCAGAACTCTGCTTGCAACCGCCGCGCTCGGGATGGCGCTGGCTTTTGGCGGCGTGGCAAGCGCGCAGGCATTGGACAAGGCCAAGGCGTGCTTTGTCTATGTCGGGCCGATTGGCGATGGCGGGTGGACCTATCAGCACCATCAGGGTGCGCTGGCGGTGAAAGAAGCCTATGGCGACAAGGTTGAAATCGCGTGGCAGGAATCGGTGCCCGAGGGGGCCGATGCCGAACGTGTGCTGACCCAGATGGCGCTGTCGGGATGCAACATCATCTTCACCACCTCGTTTGGCTATATGGACCCGACCAACACGGTCGCCGCGAAGTTTCCGAACGTGAAGTTCGAACACGCCACCGGCTTCAAGCGCGACCATGCCAACGTCGCCACCTATGACGCGCGCTTCTACGAAGGTCGCGCCGTCATCGGCCACATCGCCGGCAAGATGACCAAGTCGAACAAGATCGGCTACATCGGGTCCTTCCCGATTCCCGAGGTGATTCAGGGCATCAACAGCTACTTCCTGCACGCCAAGAAGGTGAACCCGGCGGTCGAAATCTCGGTCGTGTGGGCCTACACGTGGTTCGACCCGGCGAAAGAGGCCGACGCCGCCAAGGCGCTTATCGAACAGGGCGTTGACGTGATCGCGGCCCACACCGACAGCACCGCGCCGCTGGCCGAAGCCGCCAAGACCCCGGGCGTGATCGGTTTTGGTCAGGCGTCGGACATGGCCGCCTACAAGCCCAGCCCGCGCGTCGCCTCGATCATCGACAACTGGGCGCCCTATTACGTCAAGCGCGTTGGCCTGCTGCTCGATGGCACCTGGGAACAGGCTGCCAGCTGGGAAGGCATGCCCGGCGGCGAAGTCGAAATCGGCGAGATCACCGAAGCCGTGCCTGCCGACGTGAAGGCCGAAGCCGAAGCGATGATCGCCGCGATCACCGCAGGCACCTACCACCCCTTCACCGGACCGATCAACAAGCAGGACGGCTCGGCCTGGCTGAAGGATGGCGAAGTGGCCGATGATGGCACGCTGGCCGGCATGATGTTTTATGTCGAAGGCATCAAGGGCGACATCCCGAAGTAACCCACCCTGCCCCGACACGGGGCCTTGGTGCCCCGCCCGGACAGACCGGGCGGGGTATTCTCATTCCGGGCCGTCAGGCGAACAGGAAGTCGCTGGCACTGAAATCGGCGATACTGAGCAGCCCCGCCACATCGCGCACCACCACAGCATCGGTGCTGTAGGTA
>JAUXPG010000417.1 GCA_030683915.1 Gemmobacter sp. | reverse complement strand
CGGTGAATGCCCAGCGTGCCGACCGAATACCCGATCAGATCGCGGAAAAAGGTATCCTCGTGATCGGGGGTCTTCATCCGTTCGCCATCCTTGGGGTTGGCAGCGGACAGGATCAGCGCCCCATGCAACGCCAGCGCCAGTGTCGTGGTGAAGAAGAAGCTCACCGCGATCATGTGGGCAGGGTTGTAATGGAAGTTGCCGTATGTGTAGCCGGTGTTGCTGACCCAATCGAGGTGCGTCCAGATGCCATAGGGGAAGGCATATCCCCAGGCGCCCATCAGCATCGGCCGGATCACGACCAGCGTGATATAGGCAAAGATCGCCACGCCGAAGGCCACGGGCACATGCAGCCCCATGCCCAGCTTGCGGCAGATTTCCACCTCGCGCAGCGCCCACGAGACAAAAGCCCCGATGGCGCAGATCGTCACGATCTGCCACAAGCCGCCTTCTGCAAGCGGAGCAGGTCCCAGACCGTATTTCAGCGGCGGCGGATCAATCGAGATCAGCCAGGGATTCCAGACGCCTTCCATGGCGGTGCCATAAAAGATCAGCAGCGTGCCGAGCGTCGCGAAAAAGATCGTCGTGACACCGAAGAACCCCACATAGAACGGCCCGACCCAGAAATCGAACAGGTTGCCGCCTACAAGCGTGCCGCCGGGCACGCGATATTTTCGTTCGAAGCTGAGCAGAGCCATGCTTCCCTCTCCCGCGTTGGGTCGGACAGGCCCCATGGGGCCTGCCGCGGCCGGTTCATCATCCCTCGTTTGGTGCGGGCAGCAGCACGAACGGCTGCCCGCGACCGGGGTCAGGTGCGGACCGGATCAGCCGCCAGTCGCACGCGCAGCGGCGGTGGCGAACCAGTTGATGCCGTTGGACAGCACCACCAGGTGGATCATCGCCGCGAGCAGGAACAGGAAGACGCCCTGCGCGACGAACACGCGACGGGGGTCGAAGATCAGCCAGATTTTATAGAATTTGGACATTTCTCGTTCCTCCTCAGAACCACGGACGCCAGATGTAGGTCGCGATGTGGGCAACCACGGCGATACCCACGAAGAGCCAGAGCCCGCTCATGTAGACCGAGTGCAGCTCTTGAGCTTGCTCATCGGTCAGACCCGTGAACGACAGGTCATTCTTGTCAGCCATATTTTCCTCCGGAACGTCAGACTGAACCGCACCCCCTGCGGCCGGGTTGCAGGGCCGGGCAACCGCCCTGCCTGCTCCTGCCCGAACCATCTGGCCCGAACCGGATTCGCTGATGCGTCAGACCCCGACGGGGTCAGGCGCGAAAAATCATCGGCGCGATCTGCCGGGCTTCGGCCCAGGCGCGCGCCACGGGGCCCTGATCGGGCGTCCGGGCATGGCGGATCACCGTCCAGGCATAGCCAAGGACAGCAAAGGGCAGTGCGAACACGAAGATCAGCGCAAAATAGACCCGGTATTCGACCCGGTCATATGCGTGATGCCCCTTGTGGCGCGTTTCGTTGACACTGAAATCGGCCATTCCGGTTCTCCTCCCAGTCAGGTTGCAGACGGGCCGCCGCGCAAGGCGGCGACGGTTTCAAGGTCCACCCTCTCCGCACCGGCATGCAGCGCGGCGCGTTCGGCGGCGTCGCGCAAGCTGCGGGCCGCCGAGATGCGGGTCAGGATGGGGTGTTCGGCCACGATGCGGTCCAGTTCGGCCTGCGCCTCGGGTTCCCACGGGAAATCGCGGCGCAGCGTGGTCGGCGTGGCGGCGGCGCTGTCCATGTCACTGGCCAGCGGCAGGATGTGGAACAGCGCGTCGAACAGTCCGTTGCAGATTTCCTGCAAGACATAGACGGCACCGGAATATCCCATGAACGGGCTGCCCGTGTGCCGCCGTATCGCAGCGCCGGGAAACGAGGCGGGAATCCAGCTGGGCGCAGGTCCGTGCCCGCCCTTCATCTCGGCCATGTAGATGCGTTCGTTGATCGACCCGAACACCACCAGCGGCCGGCTCTGGCGCAGCAGGGCGCGCACGGCATCGTTGTCGGTCTTCTTGCCGCGCTCGCGTGACACCGCAAAGGCGCAAGGCAGCCCAAGGTCGTTTTCCAGATAGTTCCGCAAGCCCCGGGCATAGGTTTCGTTGGCCACCACCGCAAAGTTCGCGGTCGCAAAGAAATCTTGTGTGACCGAGCGCCACAGATCCCACAGCGGCTTCAGCGTGGAATGTTTCTCGCGCTGGATGAAAGGTTCCGGGTCCAGCCCCAGCATCTCGCCCAGCGTGCGCAGGAAGGATGTGGTGCTTTCCAGCCCGATCGGGGCCTGAAGATAGGGTTTGCCCAGCACCTCGGCCAGCCCGCGCCCGAATTCGCGGTACATGACGATGTTGACATCGGCATTCACCAGATTGCGCATTTCGGCCAGATGGGCGCCCAGCGGCATCACCATGTTGACCTCGGCCCCTATGCCCTCCACCAGCCGGCGGATCTCGTGCAGATCGGACGGCATGTTGAAGGTGCCGTACATCGGACCCAGAATGTTCACGCGCGGCGCCGCACCCGGTTCGCGCTTTTTCTCCAGCGGCATCCGGCCCTTGGTCATGCCGAATTCGGTAAAGATCCACGTCATCGCGCGGTCGGCGGCCTGCCATTGGTCCTCGTCGATCGTCCTTGGCAGAAAGCGCTGGATGTTGGTGCCTTGCGGGGTCACGCCGCCGCCGATCATCTCGGCAATCGAGCCGGTCACCACCACGGCGGGCAAGGCCGGGTCCAGCGTCTTCCACGCCCGCGCCATCGACCCTTCGGTGCCCGACGACATCTCGTCTTCGCCCAATCCCGTCACCACGATGGGCAATTCATGCGGCGGCAGACCATCGGTGTAATGCAGGACCGAGGTCACCGGCAGGTTTTCACACCCCACCGGCCCGTCAATGACCACCTGCAAGCCCTTGACGGCGCAAAACGCATAGACCGCGCCCCAATAGCCGCCTGCCCGGTCATGATCCTGAATCAGCATGTCATCCCCCCGTCCCGGGCTTGGCCCGGGACCTCACGGGCGGACAACTGGCTCGGCATCAGGCGTGCGATGAGGCGTCGGGTCATATCATCTCCTCCGCTTTGGCGATCTTGGCTGCCTTTTCCAGCTTGCGCTGATGCGCCTCGCGGAAATCGGGGCGCAGGTTCGGGCTGCCTTCCCAGATGCCGGCGGTGTCGCCTGTGCCGACGCCTTCGAAGAAGTCGCGCATGCGGGCCATCCGCGCCTTGTTGGCCATGGCGGCATTCACCACCTGCCCGAGCGATCCGGCGCCGGCCGGGCCCATCAGGGGCCGCGCCGAAATCAGGTTGGTGAAATACAGCGCGGGAATGGCCAGTTGCTTGGCCTTCTGCACCACCGGCGTGGTGCCGATGGCCAGATCGGGGCGCAGCCCCTCCATCGCGGCGCAGTCATCTTCCAGCGAGGCGCGGAACTTGACCTTGACGCCGCGCGCTTCCAGCCACTCGCGGTCGGCTTCGGACCACCGGCTGCGCGCGCAGGCGGTGCCGACATAAGGCACCTCGGCGCCACTTTCGATCAGCAGCCGCGCGACCAGAAGTTCACTGCCCTCATAGCCCGACAGCGTGATGCGCCCCTTGATCGGCACCTGCGCCAGCGCGCCGCGAATGGCGGGCACAAAGGCGTTCTGCGCTGCCGCCACCCGCGCCGGGGCAATGCCGAAGGCATCCCCGATGGCTGCCAGCCACGCCACCGTGCCATCCACCCCCACCGGGGCAGAGCCGATCACCGGGCGGCCCGCCGCCTCGAATTCGCGCACCGACGCCGTGTAGAACGGGTGGATCGCCGCAACCGCGCCGCAATCAAGGGCGGCATAAAGTTCGCGCCATTCGCGGGTCGGCACCACGGGGCCCGCTGCAAGGCCAAGCGGTGCCAGCATCGCGCCGATCATCATCGGGTCGGCGGGAAACATCTCGCCCAGCAGGGTCACGGTGGGGCGGTCCGATTTGCCGCCCACCGGCGCCGGGACCGGCCCGGCCTGGATCTCCGCGCGGGCATAGGCCAGCATCGCACCCGCCAGCACGTCCTTCGCCTCGGCATGGGTCGGCACACCGAACCCCGGCACGTCGATTCCGATGATCCGCACACCGTTGATTTCGCGCGGCAACAACCGCAGCGGCACGCCC
>JAUXPG010000294.1 GCA_030683915.1 Gemmobacter sp. | reverse complement strand
CCATGCCCGCACCGCGCAGCGCGGGCGCCGCGCCCGGAACCCAGACCGCCGCCGCCCAGACCGCCACGGCAAGTATACCGACGCACAGGACCAGCTGCTTCCAGATCGACATTCGTCATGTCCTTTCGTTCGGAGCAGGTTGCCCTCTTGAGGGGCAAGAGTGGAGCGACCCATGCCCCTCGGCAAGACCGGCAGGGGAAAAAAGCGCACACGATAGTGTCAGATCGGGTATTCCGATGCCCGCTTGCCCGCTGTTTTGCCGCGATGCCCCGCAAACGCGCGCCGCCCGGCGCGCTGGCGCTGCGCCGCGCAGGTCTTTCCTTGGCGCGCGCCCCGCCCTATCCTGGGTGCCATGACCCGTGCGCCCGTCCTGATCGTCGATGATCGCGGCCTGTATTGCCCGAAAGGCGACTTCCACATCGACCCGTGGCGCCCGGTGGCGCGGGCGGTCACCACGCATGCCCATTCCGACCATGCGCGCGGCGGGTCTGCCGCCTATCTTGCGACGTCTGGCACAGCAGCGATGTTGCGCCACCGGTTGGGGGCGGTGCAGGTCCAGACGCTCGACTGGGGTGTGCCGCTCGCCATCGGTGGGGCCACTGTCAGCCTGCACCCGTCCGGCCACCTGCCGGGGGCGGCGCAGGTGCGGGTGGAGGTGGCGGGCGAGGTCTGGGTCGTCTCGGGCGATTACAAGACCGAAGCCGACGGACTGGCCGAAGCGTGGGCGCCGGTGGCCTGCCACGGATTCATCACCGAATGCACCTTCGGCCTGCCGGTCTATCGCTGGGCGCCGCAATCCGACGTGGCAGCGGACATCATGGCATGGTGGCACGAGGTGGCGGCGGCCGGGGATACGGCGGTGATCGGTGCCTATTCGCTGGGCAAGGCGCAGCGGTTGCTGCATCTGCTGGCCGCTGGCGGCCCCGGCCCCCTGCTGGTGCATCCGGTCATCGCGGCCAGTTCCGAGGCGCTGGTTTGTGCGGGGTATCGGGTGCCCCGGGTGCCGGTGCTGACGCCGGGTGCGGCGGTGCCGCAGCGCGCGCTGGTCCTTGCGCCGCCGCAGACCACCGGCGCCATCGTCCCGGCGGGCGGCGGGCGGTTGCAGGTGGCGGCGGCATCGGGGTGGATGGCGCTGCGCGGCACGCGCAGGCGGCGGGGCGGTGGCACCGGGTTCACGCTCTCCGATCATGCCGATTGGCCCGGCCTGAACGCCGCCGTTGAGGCGACCGGCGCCACGAGCGTCCGAACGACGCACGGCTATGCCGAAGCCTTCGCCCGCTGGCTGGCCAGCCGCGGGCTGGACGCCCGCGAACTCGGCGCGGCACCGGCGCCATGAAGGGACTCGCCCGCCTGATCGACCGTCTGGAGGCCGCATCTGATGATGCGGTGCGGGTGCAGGTGCTTGCGCGGCATCTCCGGTCGCTGGCCGATGCCGACCGAGTCTGGGTGCTGGCGCTGGTGACGGGCCACGCGCCGCGCCGCGCGGTGACCGGGGCGCAATTGCGGGCGTGGGCCAGCGAAGCGGCGGACTTGCCTGCATGGCTGGTCGATGACTCCCTTGCCGTGGCGGGCGATCTGGCGGAAACGCTGGCGCATCTTTTGCCGCGCCCCGACGACGACGACGGCCCGGCGCCCGGTCTGGCCGAAACGATGGCGCGTCTGCGCGACATCGCCGCGGTAGACCCCGGCGCGCGCAAGGCCGGGGTCCTGCGCCTTTGGACGGTGCTGCCGCCCGAGGCGCGGGCGGTCGCAAACCGGCTGCTGACCGGCAGTTTTCGCGGTGTGGTCACCCCCGGCCTGGCTTCACGGGCGCTGGCCGAAGTGACCGGCGGCGACGCCGCAGCGATGGCTCAGCGGCTGGCCGCGCCGTGGGACCCGGCGACCACCCGCATGGCCGATCTGACCCCTGAACCCGATGGCGCCTTGCGCCCCTATCCCTTCGCGCCCGCACGTCCGCTGGACGCGGCACCGGAAACGTTGGGTCCGGCGGGTGACTGGGCGGCGGCATGGCACTTTGGCGGCCTGCGGGTGCAGGCGATCCGCCGGGGCGGCGGCTGGCAGGTTTGGGCGCCGGAGGGCGAGCCGGTGACAGCGCGGTTTCCCGACCTTGACCTGCTGGCGCGACTGTTGCCCGAGGCGACGGTCATCAGCGGCGAAATCGTGCTCAGCGATCCCACCTCGGGCCAGCCGCTGCCCGCCGCGCTGGCCGCACGCATGGCGCGCAAAACGCTGTCCGCGCGGCATCTGGCCGACGCCCCGGCGGTGCTGGTGGCGCATGACCTGCTGGACCTTGCAGGCGACGCGCTGGGCCTGATGCCCTTTGCCACCCGCCGCGACCGACTGGACATGCTCTGCGCCCGCCTGCCATCGGGCGCGCCGATCAGGCCAGCGCCCGCTGTGGTGGAAGAGGGCTGGCCGAACCGGGCGCGGGCGCTGCTGCGGGGGCGGGCGCTTGGGGCGCGGTCGATGTGGCTGACGCGCCGCGCCGCGCCCTTCGCCGCCACCGAGGTGATGGATTGGTCGCCGCCCCCGATGTCGATTGCCGCCGTGCTGATCCACGCCGAGGTGGGGCAGGGCCCGGGGCCGTTGGCTGCCTTCACCTTCGCCGTGCGGGACGGCGTGGCGCTGGTGCCGGTCGCCAAGGCTAGCGACGGTTTGCCACCCGAAGATCGCGCCGAACTGTCGGCATGGGTGCGGGCCAACACCACCGACAGGTTCGGCCCGGTGCGTCAGGTGCCGCCAGTTCAGGTGTTCGACATCGGTTTTTCCGCAGCGACCGCAGCACCGCGCCGCAAATCCGGGCTGATGCTCGAGGCGCTCCGCATCCTGAGCTGGCACCGCGACCGGGCCGCCGATGACATCGACACGCTGGACACCTTGCGCGCGCTGTCGCGCATGTGACCGCCCATGCCGCTTGATCCGCCCCCGGTTTCGCCGCTATTGGGGGCATCACGCACGGAAGGATACCCCATGGCCGACTCCTCTGCCTTTGCCCGGCTGCACAGCTTCCGGTTGCATCCCGAAGGACGCAAGTTCGTCGCGATCTTTGCGGTCATCACTTTGGGTCTGTTCCTGATCTGGGCGCCGTTGGGCTGGATCGGCCTTGGGTTGACCGGCTGGTGCGCGCTGTTCTTCCGTGACCCGCAGCGCAGTGTGCCGCAGGTGCCGGGGCTGTTTGTAAGCCCGGCGGACGGCCTTGTGCAGATGATCCGCCGGGTGCCGACCCCGCCCGAACTGGGCATGCAGGCTGCCGAAGCCACGCGGATTTCGGTGTTCATGGACGTGTTCGACGTTCACGTGAACCGCGCGCCCATCGCGGGCACGCTGACGCGCATTGCCTATGTGCCGGGCAAGTTCCTCAGCGCGTCGCTTGACAAGGCG
The DNA here is from genome assembly GCA_030683915.1 of Gemmobacter sp. Taxonomy (GTDB): domain Bacteria; phylum Pseudomonadota; class Alphaproteobacteria; order Rhodobacterales; family Rhodobacteraceae; genus Wagnerdoeblera. The sequence goes on along the minus strand of JAUXPG010000294.1, from coordinate 4,014 downwards.
TCGTCCGACAACGAACGCAACGGCCTGCTCATCACCTTGCCCGACGGGCGGGAGGTGGGCGTGGTGCAGATTGCCGGTCTGGTCGCGCGGCGCATCCTGTGCTGGGCGCAGACCGGCCAGCAGCTTGACACCGGCGAGCGGTTCGGCCTTATCCGTTTCGGCAGCCGGGTCGATGTGTTCCTGCCTGATGGCGTGGCGCCGCTGGTGACCGAAGGTCAGCGCGCGGTGGCCGGCGAAACCGTGCTGGCCGATCTGGCCAACGCCACCCCGCGCCTCGCGCGCACGATCTGACGCCATGGCACAGGCCCCCCGCCCCCCGCGCGACACACTGCCCTTTCTGGCGCTGGTGCCCAATCTGGTCACCATCCTTGGCCTTTGCGCCGGGCTGACCGCCATTCGCTACACGTTCGATTCGCGGTTCATGCTGGCGGCAGGGTTGATCGTGTTCGCCGCCCTGATTGACGGGCTGGACGGGCTGATCGCGCGGCGGCTGCGCGCCACCTCCGACATCGGGGCCGAACTGGATTCGCTGTCGGATTTCCTGTGCTTTGGCGTGGCGCCTGCGGTCGTGGTCTACCGCTTTGCCCTGACCGCGGATGCCGGGCTGATGTGGGTGTTCGCGCTGGTCTATGCGATCTGCTGCTGCCTGCGGCTGGCACGGTTCAACGTCATGCGCGACCAACCCGATGCACCGCGCCATTTCGTCGGCGTGCCTGCGCCTGCGGGGGCGGGGCTGGCGCTGATGCCGATATTCGCGCATTTCGCCGGGGTGATGGACCTGCGCGATTGGCCGTTGGTGGTGGCGCTGTGGCTGGGGCTGGTCGGGTTTTTGATGGTCAGCCGCATCCCCACCCCGTCGGTCAAGGGGCTGCGGGTGCCGCGCGACAAGGCGCGGTTCCTGCTGGTCGGCATGGCGCTGCTGGTCGGGCTGATGATCAGCCGCTTCTGGCTGCTGATGTTTCTGGTCGGGCTGGCCTACCTCATGGTGGTTCTGGTGCAGGCCGTGCGGCACCGGCGCTTCTGATCCGGCCTTGCCCTTGAACCCCCCGGCAATATGTTCCACAAGGCTTGGGGCGCCCGCTTGGCGCCTGCGGACAGGATGGCGGATGGCATGGGCAACAGCGTGAAACCGACCGAGGATGTCTCGGTGCGTGAGGTCTTCGGGATCGACACCGACATGAAGGTGAAGGCCTTCGAGGAACGCGGCGACCGCGTGCCCGAGGTGGACCCGACCTACAAGTTCGATCCTGATACCACGCTCGCGATTCTGGCGGGGTTTGCCTATAACCGCCGCGTGATGATCCAAGGGTATCACGGCACCGGCAAATCTACCCATATCGAACAGGTGGCCGCGCGGCTGAACTGGCCCTGCGTGCGCGTCAACCTCGACAGCCACATCAGCCGGATCGACCTGATCGGCAAGGACGCGATCAAGCTGCGCGACGGCAAGCAGGTGACGGAATTCCACGAAGGCATCCTACCTTGGGCGCTGCGCAACCCCGTCGCCATCGTGTTCGACGAATACGATGCGGGCCGGGCCGACGTGATGTTCGTCATCCAGCGCGTGCTGGAACATGACGGCAAGCTGACCTTGCTGGACCAGAACGAAATCATCACCCCGCATCCGTGCTTCCGCCTGTTCGCCACCGCGAACACCGTGGGTCTGGGCGATACCACCGGGCTTTATCACGGCACGCAACAGATCAACCAGGCGCAGATGGACCGCTGGTCGCTGGTCGCCACGCTGAACTATCTGAGCCACGATGCCGAATCGGCCATCGTGCTGTCGAAGAACCCGCATTACAACACGGCCGAAGGGCGCAAGAAGATCGGCCAGATGGTGACGGTGGCCGACCTGACGCGCACCGCGTTCATGAACGGCGATCTGTCCACGGTGATGTCGCCGCGCACGGTCATCAACTGGGCGCAGAACGCCGAGATTTTCCGCAATGTGGGTTATGCCTTCCGGCTGTCGTTCCTCAACAAGTGCGATGAGCTGGAACGCCAGACCGTGGCCGAATTCTATCAGCGCTGCTTCAACGAGGAATTGCCGGAAAGTGCCGCCAGCATGGCGATGCGCTGATCCAGGCACAGGTCAGACCCCAAAGGCCGCGCCCCGCCGGGTGCGGCCTTTTGCATTCTGGCGCGTCGGCAACACCGTGCAGGCGCGGCATGGGTGTTTGCAAATCGCTTCATTGATTGGCAGGGATTTGGGGCGCATGCTGCTTTCATGTGCGATCTGCGAACATATGCGCTGGCGCTGACCCTGCTTGTGCCGACGGCTGCGGCGGGGCAGGGGCTGACGGAGCCCTTGCGCCATTTTGCCACCTGCACCGGCCGCCTTTCGGCGCTGACCGAACATCAGTGGCGCACCGATGGCCCGGCGTCCGAGGCGACCGCGCGGCAGCGCGATGCGATGGCCGACCTTCTTGCCGCCGTGACCCCGCCCGAGGACGCCATTCAGGCCATGGCGCTGCGGATCGAGGCCAAAGCCGCGCTTGCTGCCTTGTTGGCGCATGCCCATCGGACGCAGGACCGTTCGGCACAGTCACAGGCCTTGCGGTTGATCGGGCCTTGCACGGGGATGCTGCTGGGCTGATCCGCCCTTGCCCCCGCGCGCCCCCGATGCCATGTTCGCCCCGAGCCGTTCCGGGACCCGCGCATGAGCAAACCTTCTGACAACCCCGCTGATCCGTTCAAGAAGGCGCTGGCCGAGGCGACCCGCGTCATGGCCGACGATCCTGACCTGACGGTGACCTATTCGGTCGACCCTGCGGGCATGACCAAGGACACCATGCGCCTGCCGCAGGTCAGCCGCCGCATGACGCGCGACGAGGTGCTGCTGGCGCGCGGCACCGCCGATGCCTTTGCGATGCGGCGCAAGTATCATGACGAAGGCACGTCGGCCCGCTATGCGCCCGTCGGCCAGCTGGCGCGCGATATCTACGATGCGATGGAAACCGCGCGCTGCGAGGCAGTGGGCGCGCGGGCCATGCCCGGCACCGCGACCAACATCGACGCCAAGATCGGCACCGACGCCGACCGCAAGGGTTACGCCCAGATCACGCAGACCGCCGATGCACCGCTGGCGGTGGCGGCAGGGTATCTGGTGCGCCATCTGGCCACCGGACGCCCGCTGCCGCGCGGGGCGCAGAACGTGATGGACCTGTGGCGCGGCTTCATCGAGGCGCAGGCCGGTGGCACGCTGGAAACGCTCGACGATGTGCTGGCCGACCAGTCGGCCTTTGCCCGGCTGGCGCGCAAGGTGATCGCCGATCTGGGCTATGGCGACCAGTTGGGCGACGACCCCGATCAGGACGACCCGCAGGACGACTCGGACGACGAGGCCGAGCAGGACGACGACCAGCCCGACAGCACCGGCTCCGAGGAGGACGACACCGACGACGCCGACGCCGACCCGAATTACAAGGCCTACCTTACCGGCTTTGACGAGGAAATCCGCGCCGAGGATCTGGCCGAGCCCGCCGAACTGGAACGTCTGCGCGCCTATCTGGACCAGCAGCTGGAACCGCTGAAAGGGGCTGTGTCTCGGTTGGCCAACAAGCTGCAGCGCCGACTTCAGGCGCAGCAAAACCGCAGCTGGCTGTTCGACATGGAAGAAGGCATCCTTGATGCCGGACGGCTGGCGCGCGTGGTGGCAAACCCGACCACGCCCTTGTCGTTCAAGGTCGAAAAGGACACCGAGTTCCGCGATACCGTGGTGACCTTGCTGATCGACAACTCCGGCTCGATGCGCGGTCGCCCGATCTCAATCGCCGCGATCTGCGCCGATGTGCTGGCACGCACGCTGGAGCGCTGTTCGGTCAAGGTGGAGATCTTGGGCTTTACCACCCGCGCGTGGAAAGGCGGGCAAAGCCGCGAACGCTGGCTGGCGCAAGGGCGGCCGCAGGCGCCGGGGCGGCTGAATGATCTGCGCCACATCATCTATAAATCCGCCGATGCACCGTGGCGGCGGGTCAGGCCCAATCTGGGGCTGATGATGAAAGAGGGGCT
>JAUXPG010000159.1 GCA_030683915.1 Gemmobacter sp. | reverse complement strand
TTGCCCTCGGTGAAGGACATGTGGACGTGGTGCAAATCGCCGTTGTCGTGCACCTTCTTGCCGTTGGCTTCGAGGAACCGCTTGGTCTTGTCGGTCATCCGTTCGCGCATGATGGCAATGGATTCGTTGGTCTGGCCCCAGCCGGTTGCCGAGCAGCGGTTGAACACCGGCACGCGCATCAACTCGCGCATCGACGGAATGCCGATGATCCGCATCTCGCCGGTCTGGCCCGAGGACCAGAAGCCATAGTATTCGTCCAGTTCGCCCGGTCCGACCTGCGCGCTGGCGGTCGCCGCCCGTGCCGGCGAGGCCGAGCCGATGACGGCGGCGCCGGTCAGAAGGCCCGCCCCCCCGAGGCTGCCAAGGGCGGCGCCTCCGGCGGTCGCGCCCAGCAGGCCCCGGCGGCTGATGCCGGATTTGAGGTGGTCAGACATGATCGTGTCCTTTCGGTTGCTTGGATTGGTTTGGGTGGTTGGTCAGCACGCGGTCGAGTGCCGCCGCCCCGCCCGATGCGGTTTCGCGGCGCTTCATCGTCTTGATGACGACCGGGCATTTGGTCCTGGACTGGTACAGCACCTGACAGTGCAGGCAGTTCAGGCATTCGTTCGGGTTGATCTCGCCGGTGGGGTGGATCGCCTGCACGAAACATTCGTTGGCACAGGTCTGGCAGGGGCTGCCGCATTCGCGGTAGCGCTTGAGCCAATCGAACATCCTGATCCGTGCCGGGATCGCCAGCGCGCCCCCCAGCGGGCAAAGATAGCGGCAGTAGAACCGTTCGATGAACAGCCCGATCCCCAGCAGCACCAGCGCATAAAGCACGAAGGGCCACGCGCGGTCGAACTTGAGGACAATGGCGGTCTTGAACGGTTCAACTTCAGCCAGATGCTCCGCCTGCTCAAGCGAGGCCAGCGACACACCGAACAGTCCGAGAAACAGGATGTATTTCACCGCCCAAAGCCGCTCGTGCAGGCCCCAGGGCAGGGTCCATTGCGGCACCTTGAAATACCGGGCGATCTGGTTGGTCAGTTCCTGCAGCGCGCCAAAGGGGCACAGCCACCCGCAATAGGCTCCGCGCCCCCAGAAGATCAGCGCGGCCGCGATGGAAAACCACAGGATGAACGTCAGCGGGTCCAGCAGGAACGCCGACCACGTGAACCCCTGCTGGAGCGATGCGGCCAGCGCCATCAGGTTCACGACCGACAATTGCGCGTTGGCATACCAGCCCAGAAAGCCCAGCGTGACCACCAGAAACGCCATGCGGAACCAGTAAAATCCGCGGGTGTGCCGGGTGACGAAGCCTTGGAAGAAGAACACCCCTGTCAGGATCGTCAGCATGCCACCCAGCACCGAGATTTCCAGCGCCTTGTCGCGCCAGATGCGTTGCCACAGCGCCGTCATCGCCGCCTGTTCGTCGGATTCGATGTCCAGCGCTGCGGGCGGCGGTGCGGGGGGGGCCAGTGCGGTCACCAGATGGGCAGGCGGTTGCCAGCCGGCTTCAAAGGTGGTGAACACCCGGTCCAGCGCGCCGACCTCGCGCCCGACCAGAAGTTGCAGGCGCCAAGGTTGTGCGGGGTCAAACCCGCTTTCGGCAGGAATGCGGAACAGGTCCTGTTCGCGGAAGCGCGGCGCGCCTGTCGCGGCCACATCGCCGACCCGCTTGTGATCGCGGTCGCGAAAGCGGATGGCAGTGTCGCCCTGAATGATCTGGATGCGGTCGAACAATCCGCCGCGCACATAGCCCGAGCCCTTGAACGAAAACCGCCCCAGACCCATCAGCATCACGGCGTGGTCGCCCTCGCGCAGCCAGCCGGTGATGTTCTGGCGCTCGCGGTCCAGCAGCATCACCGCACCGATGGCAGGAATGCTGGGAAGGGTCATATAGATGTCGGCAAAGGCGTCGTCGTCCGGGCCGGCTTCGGGCCGGGCGGCGGCGCGCGGGTCGGCGGATGCCAGCGCCGCGTTCACCTCGGCCACGCTCAGCGCCATGCGGCGCACCGTGCCGTCGCCGACCAGCGTATCCCAGTCGGACGCCGCCACACCTGCGGCGTTGATCTCCATGCGGGGGCCTTGATCGGTGGTGTCGCCACCCAGCCCGCCCAGGTTGAGGCCGCGCGCCACCCGCAGTGACGAACGCAGGATGCTGTCGTCGATCACCATGATCGTGACGGTCACGCCCGAGATGATGTCAAGCGGGTGGTCCGCCTCGCCCCGCGCCTCGGCTGCGATGTCGCGCCCCTTGAATTCGGCCACCAGCTTTGCGATGCGCGCTTCGGGGATGCCGATCAGGACGATGGGCTCGGAATGCTTGACCAGCCGCACGCCCTGCACGACCGCATCGGGATCAAGCGCGATGAGGATGTGGATCGGCTTGCCCGAATAGCCGGTGGTGCCGACGAAGCTGGAATTGACAAAAGCCCAACCGATCGTCTCGGACCCTTTGAGCACGGGTGCGACGGGCAGGTCGGGGTGCACCGGGCCATAGCCGTCGGCGCCGTCCATAAGGTCGGGCGCGGGAACCTCGGCCAGAAAGCGGTCCAAGAGCGCCTGATCGGCGTGGCCGACCGCGGGAAGCAGCAGCAAAAGGCAGGCAAGGGCAAGGCGGATCAAAAGGTTCATGTCAGACCGGCATCGGAGGGCCGCGCGGGGCGGGGAACAGCACGGACTGCGCGGGCGCCACGCGCACCGCCCCAGCCGAACAAAACGCAAACTCGTGCCCTGCGGTGATCCGCACGGGGAAGCCGACAGGCGGCAGCTCCAGGGCGCCCGGCCCGCATGCGATGCAGGGGTGCGGGCACTCATCGGCCCGGACAGGGGCGCCATCCGCGCCAAGGTGGATCGTGCGTGGTCCGCCGTCGGCACAGATCACCAGCTCCACCACGCCCGCCAAAGCGGGCGGCAGCAGCGGACCGGACAGCAGTCCGGGCAGCAGGCAGAGCAGGAAAAGGAATCGCGCCAAGGGTTTCATGCCCTGACCATGCCGGAACCGGGCGCGCAACCTCTTGACGATTGTCAAGCAAAGCGCAGGTTTGCCGCGAAACGCCGACAGGCGGCCGGGGGCCGCCTGTCGGCGCGATCAATGCGCGAAAGCCATTCGCCCCAAAGGACAGCCGCACGGGAAACCGTCACACCGCGCGCAGACGCCGGGGCTTTTTGCGAAACCCGGCCCGCCGTTCGCCCTGATCCAGATATCCGGGTAATGGCGGTGCGCCAGCACGGTCGGGAGCTCGCCCCCCTTTCGAGGCCTGGCCGGTCAGGTCGCCTCATCCAGCAGCGCGCGCACCCAGCGCCCTGACAGCCATGCCGCCGGCACGCCAAGCGGCAGGGAAAGCCACAGGGTCAGCACGGGCGACAGGTTCGGCAGGCCGGTGGCGTGGCCGATCAGCCCCAGCAGGAACAGGTTGATGGCCACCGCCGGGGTCGCGAACGGATAGAGCAGCACCGCCAGCTTCCACACCGGCCAACGTCCGCCGTCAGTGGCTGGTGCCTTCGGCAAAGGTGATCTTGTTCCAGACATTGTATTTCCCCGAAGGCTTGCGCATCGGCAGGCGGGTGACCTCTTGCAAGGTCGCGGCGTCATAGACGATCACCGCGCCATCATCTTCCCAGATCGACACCAGCGCGTGGCGGCCATCCTTGGTGAATTCGGTATGGGCCACCGTCTTGCCCGGCGCGGGGCGCAGGGTTTCCACGATCTCCAGCGTTTCCTTGTCGATCACATGCATCACGTCCTTGTTCGGCCCGAAGAACACATCGGCCCAGACGTGCGGGCTGTTGACGTGGCTGCGCATGAAGAAGCCGGGGCCCAGCGTTTCCAGCCGCTTCACGGTTTTCCATGTCTTCATGTCGATAAACGAAATCATGCCTTCCTTCAGATGCGCCGTCGCCATCAGGGTGGTGCCGCGCCATGGCCATGTGATGCCCGACCCCAGATGCGGCATGCCCGGCAGATCAATTTCCGCCACCTTGCGCCCGATCACCAGATCAATCACCTGCGCCTGCTCGGTCTCGCGCGAGGCGCCGATCAGGTGTTCGTAGCCTTGGTCGAAGAAGAAATCGTCAAGGATATGGTCCACCGTGATCTTGCGCACCGGGAACCGGCGCTTGATGTCGGGCGGCCCTTCGATGCGGTTGTCGTGCACCCATCCGGTGTGCGGCGGGTTCGCCAGTGTCGAGATTTCCCAGACTTCGGGGATGTCCTTCAGCGCAAGGATGAAGCTGTCGCGCGGGGGCGCCTGATAGACGGCCGACACCCGGCTTGGCCTGCCGTCCTTGCCCTTGATGTCGATCACCTTGGCCGGTGTCAGGGTTTCTGCATCAAGGATCGTCAGTGTCATCGGCAGGTAGTTGGCCACCGCGAGCCATTTGCCGTCGGCGCTGATGGCGATGTTGCGGGCGTTCAGCCCGGCGCGGATGCGGCCCACCTCGGTCAGCCCCCAGAGATCGTATTTCTGCACCCAGCCGTCGCGGGACACGATGTAGACCAGTCGCCCGTCCGGGCTGAACTTTGGCCCGCCATGCACAGCGAACGGGGTTTCAAAACGGGTCAGCACCGCGAAGGTGTCGCCATCCAGCACCGAGATATGACTGTCGGCAATCTCCACCGCCAGCGTGACGTTCATGGGGTCTGCAGCGAACACGGGGGTGGTGGCGTGGGTGTAGCCGTCGCGAAAGCTGCGCGTGGCAAGAATGTCCTCCAGCCCCCAGGTCGGGGTTTCGGCCAGCGGTTCGGCCAGATAGGCGGCAATCGCGGCCACGCCGTCCGGGCCGATCTGCTCCAGAAAGCCGGGCATCTGTGTCGCCGCGCGGCCATGCGCGATGACATCTTCCAGCTTCGGGCCATACATCCGGCCCAGCGTATCGGGAATCAGCGCCGGGCCGTTGGCGCCAAGGCGGCTTTCCAGATGGCAGGCCGCGCAATGTTCGACATAAAGCGCCCGTCCCTCGGGTGCCGCGCTGGCCGCCATCGGTGCCAAGGTCAGGCCCATCACCAGTGACAGAAGGGCCGGACGCGCGGTTGCGCGGCGGGGGTCAGAAGAACTGATACGCCGGGTCATGGCTTTTGCCTTTGAAGGGGGTCACGGTCAGGCGGCTGGTGTCGGCCTCCAGCCCGATTTCGGCGGCGCCCAGATAGCAGGCGGGGTCTTCGGCCCACGGGTCGCCCGACACCTGAAGCGCGCGGATGCGGGTGTTGCCGCCGCAGATCGACTTGAACGCGCAGGCCCCGCAGCGGCCTTTCAGCGGGCGCGGACGGGTGCGCAGGGTGGCCAGCATCGGGTCGTCGCCGGTCCAGAGCCGGGAAAATGGCGTGTCCTTGACGTTGCCGACGGTATAATCGGACCAGTAAGTATCGGGGTGGACCTTGCCCTGCGGGTCGATGTTGGCCACGCCAAGCCCGCTGGAATTGCCGCCCCATGCCGCCAGATGCGTGCGCAGATGGTCCACGCGGGCGGCCGAGAAGTTGCGTTCGGCCCAGTGCAGGAAATAGACCGCGTCGGCGTCGTTGTTGCCGGTCACGATGTCAAGCGGCTGATCCTCGGCCACTGCGACCCAGGCGCGGTCGATCAACTGGTCCATCGCCACGCGGGTGTGGCGGTGGGCGGCGTCCTCGCCCCGGTGCTTGTCGCCGCGCCCTGCGTAGACAAGGTGTGACAGATAGAATTTGTCCACGCCCTCACTGTCGCACAGGTCCAGCATCTCGGGCAGCATGTGCGCGTTGTCCTGCGTCAGGGTAAAGCGCAGCCCGACCTTGACGCCGCGCTGCTTGCAGGCCCGCACCCCGGCCAGCGCATCGGCAAAGGCCCCTTCCACGCCGCGAAACCAGTCGTTCATCTGGCCGATGCCATCCAACGATATGCCGACATAATCGAACGCCAGATCCGCAATGCGGTCGATGTTGCCCGCAAGGTTGGTGCCGTTCGTTGACAGCGACAGATGGCGGAACCGCAAGGCACGGGCGCGTTCGGCCAGATCGAAGAAATCGAACCGGCTCAGCGGTTCGCCCCCCGACAGGATGAGCGCGGGCACCTCAAAGGCGGAAAGGTCGTCAAGCACGCCAAGCGCCTGCGCGTGGCTGAGTTCGCCGGGGAAATGCACGTCGGCGCTGGTGGTATAGCAGTGGCGGCATTTCAGGTTGCATCGGCGCGTCAGGTTCCAGATCACCACGGGTTTCACGGGCAGCGACCGGGGGCGGATGCGGGTGGGCGCCACGAGTTCGCGCATGTATTGGGTAAGGCGGAACATCGGATCAGACCTCCGGCTTCAGGCGCAGCCCGGTCTTTTTCAGGATGCGGGTGGAATAAAGGATGTCGTGGCCGCGACAGGCCTCACCCAGCAGGGCGGCGATGTCGGCGCGGTGCGCTTCGACACTGGCGCGGTCGGGGCCGTGCAGCATGGCAAACAGGTTGTAGGGCCAGTCGGGCAGCGCGCGCGGGCGCAGGTAGCAGTGCGAGACATGCGGCAAGGCGCCCACCTGCGCGCCAAGCGCCTCGGCGCGTGCATCGTCCACGTCCCACACGCTCATCCCGTTCGCCATCATCCCCAGCGCATAGTGGTTGGGCGCCAGCGCGATGCGGCGGATGATGCCGTCGGCCGTCATGCGGGCCATCCGCCGTGTCACCTCGGCTTCGTCAAGGTCAAGCCACCGGGCCACCTCGGCATAGGGTTCGGCCACAAGCGGCAGGCCGGCCTGCGTGGCGGCGATGATGCGGCGGTCGGTGCTGTCGATGGTCATGCCTGGACCCGGAACCTGATGAAGAATTCGCGCAGCTTGGGAAACCGCAGCACGGCCAGCCCGGTTTCGCGTTCGATCCGGCGGGCGGTGCGCCCGATGTCCTCGGGCGTTTCGCAGGCCAGCACGAACCACACGTTCAGCCGGTGGGCCCGTTCATAGTTATGCGCCACCTCGGGGTGGGCATTGACCAAAGTCACGACCTCGTCGAACCGTTCGTCGGGCACCGACATCGCGCAAAGGCAGAACGCGCCGCCCATCGCTTCGGCATCATAGAAGGGGCCGAACCGGGTGATTGCCCCGATGTCGCGCAGGCGGGCCAGACGTTCGGTCAGGTCCGCGCCGGTCAGGCCAAGCGGCGCGGCGGCGCGGCCAAAGGGATCGGGCGCGATGGGAAAGCTGTCTTGCAGCGCGTTCAGGATGGCGCGGTCGGTCGCGTCCAGCGCGTCGGGGGGAAGGGGGCCGCGTCTCATGCCGCTTGTCCTTCGCGGGCCAACCGCGCCCCGGTCTGCTTGAAGCAGCGCTCCGAGAAAAGCAGCCTGTGGCGCGCGTCGCGCAGTTCCGGAAGGGCGCGCGCGGAGTCGAGAATGGCCATCGCTTCGGGCCGGGTGCGCGCATGGATCATGCAAAACAGGCCGAACGGCCACACACCCGGCACCGTGCGGCGCTGATAGCACAGCGTAACCCCCGGCAGGGCGGCCAAAGCGTGACCGGCGGCCTCGATCCCGGGTTCGGGCACCTCGAAAGTGACCATCGCATTGGATGACCAGCCAAGCGGGCGGTGGCGCACAATCACCCCGACCCGCGTCAGGATGCCCGCGGCGGCAAGGGCCGCCGTGCGTGCGATGACGGCGGCTTCGGTCCAGCCCAGCCGGGTGGCAAGGGCGGCAAAGGGCGCAGGAACAAGCTCCAGCCCCTGCGACATGGCATCGAGCAACGGGCGGTCGGTTTCGCGCAGCGCCGTCAGGTCGGGTGGCGCACTTGACCCCGGCGCATGGCGCGGTCCGCGCAGGCTGAACCCGAGATCAATGTTGAAGGCCCGGACCAGCGGAAGGTTCAGCACCGGCAGGCGGGTGCGCGCCTCGATCCGGGCCAGCAGCGCGGCAAGCTCTTCGCTCGTGGCTGCGGTGGCGACGAACCACAGGTTCCAGCGGTTTTCGCGCTGATAGCTGTGGTTGACCCCCGGTTCGTCCGAGACGATGCGCGCCACCTCGTCCAGCCGCGCCTTGCGCACAGCAAGGGCCGCAAGGGTCGAGACCCCGGCCGTGTTGGGCCGCACCGTGGCGCCGACGCGGGCAATCTTGCCTTCGCCGTGCAGGCGGCGCAACCGAGCAAGGATATCCGCCTCGGTGGTGCCGATGGTGGCGGCCAGCCGG
>JAUXPG010000130.1 GCA_030683915.1 Gemmobacter sp. | reverse complement strand
ATGCTGTGGCGTCGGAAATCGACATTTGGCGGGCGATGTATCTCGAAACCGGGCGGTGCGACCCGCTGATTGAACTGGCTCTGGGTTGGCTGACGGCCCGGTTGCCGCAGACCGATGCGCCCCCCGCCTTTGTGCACGGGGATGCAGGGCCAGGAAACTTTCTGTTCGACCAAGGCCGGATGACTGCCCTGATCGACTGGGAACTGGCGCACCCCGGCGACCCGATCGAGGATCTGGCATGGTTTTCCATGCGTTGCGTGATGGAGCCTGTGCCCGACTTCGCTGCTTGTCTTGCCGCCTATGCCGCCGCCACCGGCGCGCCCGTCGACCGCGCAAGGTTGCTTTATCACCGCGTGTTCGTCTCGACCCGCGTGGTCATCATCCGGCATCGCAACGTGACCGGAGAGCCGGGCAATTCTATCGTTTCCCGCTCGCTCAACCGTCGTCTGCTGGTCGATGCGCTGGCCGCGGCGAACAGTATCAACTTGCCTGCGCCCCATCTGGTCGACAGCCCGCCCACGCCCCGGACCCGGTTGTTTGACGGAGTTATTTCCGATCTGCGTGAGACTCTGGGGAGCGTAGGCCAACCGACGGTGATAGCGGCGGCCAAGAATGCTGCAAAGGTTTTGAAGTACCTGCGCGAGGTTGATCGTATCGGACCGGCGATCGAAGCGGCTGACGCGGCGGCCCTTGCCAACCTTCCCGGCATCGGCAGGTCGGGCGACACCGAGGGTGACCTGTGCCACGCCCTTGTGCAAGGCGCGTTGCCGCTGAAGGTCGCCTTGCCGTTTTTCGCTGGTCGTGTCGCGCGCGAAGCGCAACTTGCCGCGCCATCGTCCGGGGGCCTCGCCACCCGCACTTTTCCTTTGTTTGAGGCCTGACACTGATGAACGCCCCCCTAATCACACCTCGCGACGACCATTTCCATTTTGACGAAATGTCCGACCGCTGGTGGATTACCGAAACCGCGTGGTTTTCGTTCTGCAAACCCGAAATCGGTTTGGGCGGATGGCTGTACAGCATGTTCCGACCCAACATCGGAACGGTCGCGGGCGGCTGCTGGATATGGGATGATACCGCCGTCCAGCCGTGGGAGGTGCCCTATTACGCCAACTTCTCTGCCACCCGCATTCCCGAAGGCCAGCCGCTGACCGATATCAGCCTTCCCACTGGCGTGCGTATTAAAATGGTCGAACCGCTGACGTCCTACGATCTGGGTTTCGAGGACGAAGGCCGCCTGTCGGTCAACCTGCGGTTCGACGCCTGCATGCCGCCCCGCCCGCTCACCAAGAAGGGCGGTGCCTTCAAGACGCTCAGCCACTTTGACCAGTTTGGCCGTGTGCACGGCACCATTACCCTGCATGGCGAGGTGATCGACATCGATTGCCTGTCGATGCGCGACCGCAGCTGGGGTCCGCGCCCGGAAACTCGCCCGGGCAAAAGCGCCTATGTCTCGGGCATTGCAAATCCTGTCGAGTGTTTTCTTGTGACGACCCAGTGGAACGACCCGTCCGGCACCTTCGCGTCTGGTTTTCAGACCCGCGACGGGGTGACGGCAGATCTGGTCGAAGGGGTGCGAACCGTGGAACGCTGCCCGGACCATGGCTGGGTCACCCGGATCGACTTGCGGGGCCGCGACGCGCTGGGGCGCGACTTTCACGCCACGGGGCGGCGTCTGTCGGGCATCATCATCAACCGCCATTCCTTCATCGATTCCAACACGCTGATCGAGTGGACGATCAACGGACACAAGGGTCACGGAGAGGATCAGGACATGTGGCCGGTGCATGATTGGTCGGCCTTCCGCCGCGCGGCGCGGAGGGACAAGCGTTGATCGATGTCAGCCATCAGCCACTGGAGGGGATCACCGTTGTTGACCTTTCCCAGATTTACAACGGGCCCTACGCGACATTCCTGATGGCCGCTGCTGGCGCACGGGTGATCAAGGTGGAACCGCCGGGCGGCGAACCCCTGCGCCGTCGCGGAGTGGTGGGCGGAGCCGCACTGCCTTTCGCCATGCTCAACGGCTGCAAAGAAAGCATCGTGCTCGACCTCAAGTCGGACGCGGGCAAAGCCGCGCTTCTTGAACTGGTCGACGTCGCAGATGTGATCGTGGAAAACTATGCGCCCGGCACGATGGACCGGCTGGGCCTGTCGGCGGCAGTTTTGCAAGCGCGCAACCCTCGGTTGATCTATGCCTCGTCGTCGGGCTTCGGCAGCGACGGGCCCTACAAAGCCTATCCTGCGATGGACCTGACCGTTCAGGCGATGGCCGGGGTGATGCACACCACCGGCTTTCCCGACCGACCCCCGGTCAAAGCCGGGCCGGCACTTTGCGATTTCTTTGCCGGGATCCACCTTTACGGAGCCATTGCGACCGCGCTTTACGACCGGGAACGCACCGGCGTTGCGCGCAAACTGGAAGTGGCGATGCAGGATGCGGTCTATGCCTCGTTGTCCTCATCGCTGGGAATGCACTGGGGAACGCTGGGGCAGGACAGCCCGCCCCCACCCCGCACCGGCAACCGCCACGGCGGCCTGGCCGAGGCACCCTACAACGTCTATCCAACTTCGGACGGATATATCGCCATCATCTGCGTAGGCGAAGTGCATTGGCGGGCCCTGACCACGGCCATGGGCCGGCCCGACCTGTCGGAAGACCCGCGCTATACCTCGCTCAAGTCCCGGGTCGCCGCGATGGACGAGGTGGATGCCCTTGTATCGGGCTGGACCTCCACCCGCACCAAAGACGAGGTATTTGCCACGCTGATGGCGCACAAGGTCGCCTGCGCCCCGGTCCGCACACTGGACGAGGTGACGAACGACCCGAACATGCACGCCCGTGGTGCGCTGCAATGGCAGGATCATCCGGAGCTTGGTCGCATTGTCGTGCAGCATTCGCCGTTGCGCTATGCCGGGGTGCCCTTGCGGGAACTTCAGCCCAGCCGCGCGCTTGGCGCGGATACCGAGGCGGTGCTGGCAGCGGTGCAGAGACCGACGCGGGACGCTGGGACGGCCTGAGCCAGCGGCAGGGTGCCGTCCTTCGTACAGCAAAGACGCCCCGAGGGGCAAACACAGGGCAGATGACATGGGCGGTATTACAGGCATAGACGTAGGAGGAACATTCACCGACCTCTTCTATTCCTCGGACGGGGTGACGGTGGACCGTGTGCTCAAGGTCCCGTCGACCCCGGATGACCCCTCGCGCGGGCTGATCGACGCTCTGGACGCCGCCGGGGTGGACGTGAACGCGCTTGACGTGATCCTGCACGGCACGACCATTGCGACCAACGCCGTGATCGAACGCCAGGGTGCTCGCGCCGCGCTGATCACGACCGAAGGCTTTCGTGACGTGCTGGAACTGGGTCGCCGTGACCGGCAACGCATGTATGGGTTGACCGGCACCGCTGACCCCTTGATCCCGCGCCGCATGCGGTGGGAAGTGCGGGAGCGCATGGACCATATGGGGCGTGTCCTGACCCCGTTGGACGAAGCTGCGCTAACCGGACTGGCCAAGGCTTTGGCCGCCGAAGGCGTGGAGACGGTGGTCATCAGCTTCCTGCATTCCTATGCCAACCCCGCCCACGAACGCCGCGCACGCGAGATCGTGCAGGCCGCGCATGACGGATGGGAAGTGGTGATCTCCTCGGACGTGGTGCGCGAATACTACGAATTCGAAAGAACGAGCACCTCCGTGGTACAGGGCTATCTGCAGCCTCTGGTCGCACGCTATGCCCGGAACCTTTCAGCGAAACTGTCGGCCAAGGGATTCGCCCGCCAGACACTGGTGATGCAATCAAATGGCGGGCTTGTGCCGTTGTCGCAGCTTGGCGGACGGGCTGCGAACATCGTACGGTCTGGCCCAGCGGCAGGGGTGATGGCGGCGGCGCAGATCGCCGCTGAGGCGGGCTTTGCCTCGATCATCACCGGCGACATGGGTGGCACGTCATACGACGTCGCCGTGGTCGTGAACGGCGCCCCCAGGATTGCCGAGGAAACCGCGCTCGATTTCCGCGTGCCGCTGCGCATTCCGATGATAGACGTGCATACCATCGGCGCCGGCGGCGGGTCCATCGCATCGCTGGATCGGGGCGGGGTGCTGCAAGTTGGGCCGCGCTCGGCGGGGGCAGTACCGGGGCCGGTGTGTTTTGGCCGGGGCGGCACCGAACCCACGGTTACCGACGCCAACGCCGTGCTGGGCCGGATCAACGCCGACCACCCCATCGGTCTGAAACATCTCGACCGGCTTGATCTGCCCGCCGCGCGCGCCGCCATCGGCAAACTTGGCGCGCAGCTGGGGCTGGGGGTGGAGGAAACCGCCGAGGCCATCCTGACCGTGGTCAATCATATCATGGCGCGCCGCACCCGGTTGATGACGGTCGAACAAGGCCACGATCCGCGGGATTTTGCGCTGGTGGTTTTTGGCGGGGCAGGGCCCCTGCATGGCGCGGCGATCATGCGCGATGTGGGGATCCGCACAATGCTGTTGCCGCCCCATCCCGGCGTGCTGTGCGCCATCGGCTGCGCGGTGGGCGACCTGCGCTACGACCTGACGCAGACGGTGGAAAAGCCGGTGGCTGCCCTGAATGCAGCCGAGGTGCAGACGATCCTTGCGGATCAGCGCGAACGCGGGCTGGCGGAAGTGGCGGCTAGCGGCGCCGCAGTAGACCGGACCGAGGTGCGCCACGGCGCAAGCATGTCCTACACCGGCCAGATCCACGCGCTCCGGGTCGAAATCGGGGCTGACTGGTCGCTGGACCGGATGGTCGCCGCGTTCGAGGCTGCTTATGCCCGCGAATACGGCAACACGCTCCCGGGGGCTACGGTTGGCATCGTCGGGCTGCTGACCACCGTGATCGGCGCCCGGGTCAAACCGGCGCGCATGGCCCCGCCCCTGCCTGTCCCGGTCAGGGCCGCTCCCCGCGGACACAGGCAGGTATGGTTCAACGGCTGCTGGCACGCGACCGCGATCTATGATCGGCGCGACCTGTCGGCGGGAATGGTGTTCTCCGGGCCTGCGATCATCGAGCAAGCCGACACGACAAGTGTATTGGAACCCGGCATGACCGCGCGCGTGGACGCGTTCCTCAATATTCTGGCGGAGGTGGCGTGATGGATGCGGCAAAGGTCTCGGGGATCGACCCGGTTACGCTGGCTGTGGTGCGCGGGGCGCTCGAGCAGATCGGCGACGAGATGGACCTGCACCTGATCCGCGCTGCGCTGTCGCCGATCATCTCTGAAACCAACGACTGCGCGCATGGTCTTTACGACCCGGTCACGGGGGAGACTATCGCCCAAGGCGGCCTTGGCTTGCCGATGTTTCTGGCAAACATGCAATTCACGGTGCAGGCGATGATCCCGCTGGTCGCGGCGGCCGGAGGTTTCCGGCCCGGGGATGTCTGGATTACCAATGACCCCTATCTGTCGGGCACCCATCTGAACGATGTCGTGCTGATTTCCCCGCATTTCGTCGACGGCAAGCTATTCTGCCTGTTCGCCAACACCGGGCACTGGATGGACATGGGAGGGTCGGTGCCCGGCGGGTGGGTGCCGACCGCGCGCGAGATCCATCAGGAAGGGATCATCATCCCGCCTATGAAACTGGTGGATCAGGGGGTGCGCAACGAAGGCGTGGTATCGCTTATCACCGCAAACGTGCGGCTGCCCGAACAACTCTTGGGCGATCTGGCGGCCATGATCAACGTGTTCGCCTTGGGTCGGCGCGGGCTGGACTCGCTGATCGCGCGGTATGGGACCACTACCTTGCGCGCCTGCATCGACGAAATGATGGCGCGGTCCGAAGCCGAGATGCGCGCCTATATCTCGGACATACCCGACGGCACATATGTGCTGGAGGACGGGTTCGACAATGACGGCGTGGTGGATGCGCCGCTGAAGGTGCGGTTGGCCATCACCGTGACGGGGTCGGACCTGCATTTCGACTTCACCGGGACCGACGGACCAGCGGTGGGGCCGATGAACATTTCGGCGGGCACCACCAAGTCGCTGTGCTTCGTAGCGCTGAAGCATGTGTTCCCCGATGTGCCGGTCAACGGCGGCGCGTTCCGGCCCGCGCGGTTCACCATTCCCGAGGGGTCGATCCTTGCCGCGCGCTATCCTGTCGCGGTGGGTGGCACCACGGATGTGACGCAACGCGTGGTCGACTGCGTGTTTGGCGCGCTGGCTCAGGCGGCGCCCAAGGCCGCACCTGCCGCGCCCTTTGGCACCACTGGCGTGGCGACCGTTTCCGGCCGCCATCCCGGAACCGGGCGTTATTTCGTTGCCGTCTATCCCTATCCCGGCGGCTATGGCGGCAGCCATGCGTCGGACGGGCTGGTAAACGGCACGCCGCCCGGTTCGATGGCAAAGTTCATGTCGGTCGAAATGTCGGAGCACCGCTATCCCGTAAGGTTCGATTACTTGCAAATCCGCGAAGGATCTGCGGGACCCGGTCGGCATCGCGGTGGCTGCGGAACAGCGTATGGCATCCGGACGCTGGGTGATGCGGTCGTGTCGATCCTAGGGGACCGGGTGGATACGCCGCCCTTCGGCATCGAAGGCGGTGGGCCAGCAGCCCCCAACCACGTCGCGTTCCGCACCGATGGCAAAGACTGGGTTCCACCGATGCGGTCCAAGGCCGAGAAGGTACCCTTCGCGGCAGGCGATGGCTTTTTCCTCGCGTCGCCGGGCGGTGGCGGATTTGGCGATCCGTTCACCCGCGATCCGAAGGCGGTGGAGGATGACCTGAACGACGGACTGATCGACCGGACCACCGCCGAAACCGTTTATGGCGCCGTCATCGCCTCGCAGCGCGATGTATTCGGGCGCCCGGTCTTTGTGGTCGACGCAGAACAGACGCGGACCAACCGCGCGAGGCCGAAATCTTCCTGAACGCTTCTGTTCGGGACCGGACGACAAAACACTCTGGGAGGAGACATCATGATACTGAATCGCAGAACTTTTGGCGCCATTTCGCTGGCGGCCCTTGCCGCGGCTGCGGGCACCCCGGCCTTTGCCGCCGAACCCATCCGCATTGGCGCGGTCAACCCCTATTCCGGCGCGATGGCGCAGTATGGCGACGAGGTCACCCGCGGGTTTGAAATGGCCGCAGCGTGGATCAATGGCCAAGGCGGGGTTCTGGGCCGTCAGGTGGAAATCGTGCGCGGTAACGCAACCTCGGCACAAGAGGCCATCGCAGCGGTCGAACAGCTCGTGGGCCGCGACAAGGTGGATATCCTTGTGGGCACCTATGTCAGCGCGATGTCGAACGCGGCCTCCGAGGCAGCGATGAACTACGACAAGCTGTTCTGGGAAACCAATGCGCTGGCCCGCACGCTGACCGACCGACAGTTGCCGAACTATGCGCGCTCCGGCCCGTCATCGAACGAATTTGCCTTGCGTTCGGTCCAGGGGGCGCTGGAACTGGTCGCGCCCCGGCTGGGCAAGACTGCCGCAGACCTGTCCGTCTGGATCGAGCATGAGGACAGCGCCTATGGCACCTCGATCATGGAAGAACAGTTGCGCCTGTTCAAGGAAGCAGGGCTGGTTCCGACCGGCGTCGGCGCCCATTCGGCCCGCGCGATTGACGTGACGGATTCAATTCTGCGCGCCAAGACGGCGAACCCCGATGTCTGGATTTCCACCGGATATGTCGGCGACACCAACCTTCTGCTGCGCGCGGCCCGTGACCAAGGCTTTGCGCCCAAGGCAATCATCCTGCTCGGGGTCGGCGACACGCAAGAAACGCTGGACGCGCTGGGGCCGGAGTTCCTTGAAGGCGTGTTGCTGGTGTCCTATGCCCGTCCCGACGTGAACGAGGCGTATGGGCCTGGCTCGGATGCCTTTCTTGCCGCCTACCGCACCGCCTATGGCCGCGATCCCATCGCACCCCAGGGTATGAACGCCTATGTCGGCCTCAAGATCCTGTTCGAGGCCATCGCCGCCGCCGGATCGACTGACTATGCAGCGGTGATCGAGGCTGCGCGCAAGATCGACAAGCCGATGAACACCTATGAGGCTGGCTATGGCGTGTCGTTCGACGACAACATGCAGAACGTCCGCGCCTTGCCGGTGATCGCACAATGGCAGTCGGGCAAGGTGACGCCGGTTTACCCGGCCGAAGCTGCGGCGGCTGGCACGGCCATCGTCAATTTGCCGCGCGGTTGACGGAAAGCGCCCGGCGATGACCGAACTTGTCAACATTCTTGCTGTCGGGCTTTTGCTCGGCGGTATCTATGCCCTGGTCAGCGTCGGGCTGAACCTGATCTTCGGGGTGATCCGGATCGTGAACTTCGCCCAAGGCGAATTCGTGATGCTGGGCATGTACGGAGCTTTCGCGGCGCAGATTACCCTGCGCCTCGATCCCTATGTCGCCACAGTGCTGGTGGGCCCGGCGCTGTTCGCGCTTGGCGCATTCGTCTACTGGGTCATCCTGCGCCCGCTGCAGGGCCAGCCGATGATGCAGGTCTTCGCCACCTTCGGGTTACTGATGATCCTGGAAAACACGGTGCTCGCCCTGACCGGCGGAACCGCCTACAGCGTGAATTCGGGGCTGACCGGATACTCTGTCTCGTTTGGTCCGATCCAGATCGGGCTGCCCAGGGTACTGGTCTTGACGGCGGCCACGGTCGTGACGCTGGCACTTGGCTGGTATCTGAAATCCACGATGCACGGCAAAGCGATCCGCGCGGTGGCGCAGGACCGCAACGCCGCGCGCCTGATGGGCGTTGATGTGGAGCGGATTTATATGGTCAGTTTCGGCATCGGCGCGGCGCTGGCCGGGCTGGCCGGGTGTTTGCTGTCACCGCTTTACACGATGTCGCCCCAAATCGGAATGAACTTCATCATGCCCGCCTTCGCCGTTGTGGTTCTGGGCGGACTGGGGTCGGTCAAGGGCGCCTATTTCGGCGGGCTGATCGTGGGTCTGACCGAGGCACTGGCCGGGTTCTATCTCGATCCTGCGCTGAAGCAGGCGGTGCTGTTTTTGATGTTCATCATCGTTCTGGTCGTTCGTCCTTCGGGCCTGTTCGGCACTGCGGGCGCAGAGGAGGTCGGTCTTCGTGAGCAATCCTGACACGTCCTTTCGCGCCCCCCCGGACACTCCGGTCGCAATGCCCCGGGTCCGCAGCTTTGTCGGGGAACTGCCCCTGCTGGCCTTCGTTCTTGCCGCCTGCGCGGGACTCATTGTGTTCTTCACCGGCAATAGTTTCGCACAGAACCTGCTGGCCACGACCTTCCTGTTTGCCGCCCTTTCCACGTCTTGGAACATCATCGGCGGTCTCGGCGGGCAATTCAGCCTTGGACATTCGGTATTTTTCGCGTTCGGCGCATACATTGCCGCACGGATGCACCTTGACCTTGGCTTGTCGCCATGGCTGGCACTGCTGCCTGCCGCGCTGGTTGCCGCAGCGTTTGCAATGCTGGTCAGTTGGCCGGTGTTCCGCCTGCGAGGCCCGTTCTTTGCCATCGCAACGATGGCGATGACCGAGGTCGTGCTGGCGCTGGCCATGTATTTCTCGTCTATCACCGGCGGTGCGCAAGGTCTCTCGATCCCCTTCAAGGCGGGGTTGCACAACATGATTTTCCGCGACCGGATGAGCTATGCCATCCTGATGCTGTGCTTCTTGGCGGTCACGCTGATCGTGATGGCTGCAGTCACGCGGTCGCGGCTGGGCTATCAGTTGCGTGCGGTGCACGACAATGAAGATACCGCCGAGGCGGCCGGCATCGACGTGTTGCGCACCAAATTGGTCGGCATGGGCATCTCCGCAGCCCTGACGGCGATGGGTGGCGTCTTTTTCCTGATGTATGTGCGCGTCGTCGATCCGCCGTCGCTGTTCTCGCTGTTCGACATCGGTGTGAAAATCGCGCTGATCGCGCTGATCGGAGGCATCGGCACGATCTATGGCCCGCTCTTGGGCGCGCTGCTTGTGGTGCCGCTGGAGGGCATGTTGCGCGCAGAACTGGGTGGCATGATGCCGGGGTCGAACCTCATCGTGCTGGGCTTCATCCTTGTGCTGACCGCGATGTATCTGCGTAAGGGCATCGCCGGCACCGGAACCGACCTCTTCGCGCGCATCCGGGGGGGCAGATGACCGGGTTCCTGGAAATTCGCAACGCGTCGCGCCATTTTGGCGGGCTCAAGGCGGTGGACAATGTGTCCTTTGCTGTCGAGAAGGGCGAGATCGTCAGCCTGATCGGCCCGAACGGCGCAGGCAAGACGACGCTGTTCAATCTGTTGACCGGCCAGCTTGCACCCACGCACGGCTCGGTCAGCTTCATGGGCCGCGATATCGGGCCGCTGCGCCCGCACCAGCGCGCGCGGCTGGGGTTCGGGCGGACCTTTCAGATTTCGAAGACGCTCGTCAGCATGTCGGTGCTTGAAAATGCGATGATAGGCGCGTTCTTGAACGACCGGGCGCTGCCCGATGCCGCGCGCCATGCTGCCGCCGCGCTGGAGCGGGTGGGGCTTGCCGGTGTGGCCGGCAAGCGGTCCGGCGATCTGACGCTGGGTGAACGGCGGCGGCTTGAGGTGGCCCGCGCTCTGGCGATGCAGCCACATCTTCTGCTGCTTGACGAGGTGATGGCGGGCCTGAACCAGACCGAAGTTCAGGAAATCATCGCGCTGGTGCATCAGCTCAACACCGAAGGCGTGACGCTGATCGTGATCGAACACAACCTGAAAGTGGTGCGGGCCTTTTCGCGCCGGGTGCTGGTGCTCAACCGCGGCCAGTTGCTGGCAGAAGGGACCGCCGATGCGGTCCTGACGGATCCGGCGGTGGTCGAAGCTTATATCGGCGGAGGAGCAAGTTCATGAGCGACGATCATCTGGTCATCGCAGGCATGGGGGCGGGGTACGGCGATGTGTCGGTGCTGCACGACATTTCGTTCGCAGTGCCACGCGGCAAGATCGTGGCCGTCGTCGGGGTGAACGGCGCAGGCAAGACGACGCTGTTGTCCGCAGTCGCCGGCCTTATCGTGCCGACGCGCGGCACCGTCACGCTGGATGGCGCCGACATCACGCGCACGGCGGCGCATCGGCGCACTGGCCTCGGACTTGCGATGGTACCCGAGGGGGGGCGGTTGTTTCCCTTTATGTCGGTCCGGGAGAACCTTGAACTGGGGGCATACGCCCCGGCTTCACGGTCCGGCTTGGTGGAACGCATGTCCGAGGTGATGGATATGTTTCCCATCCTGCGCGACCGGCAGGACCAGTTGGCCGGCAGACTTTCGGGCGGCGAGCGCCAGATGTGCGCCGTCGCCCGCGCCCTGATGAGCCGTCCGCAACTGTTGCTGCTGGATGAACCTTCTGTCGGCCTCTCACCGCTGATGACGGAAAAGGTCTTGGCTACGGTGACCGACCTGGCGGCGCGGGAAGGATTGTCGGTAATCATCGTGGAACAGCGCGTGACCGAGGTTCTGGCGATGGCCGATATCGGTCATATCCTTGACCATGGACGTATCGTCCGGTCCGGTCTGGCAGCAGACTTGCGCAAAGACCGTCAGGTACAGGAAACCTATATGGGCCTGTAATGCAGACCAGATCACAAACGTTGCATTTTATCGGACCATTGCTTAAATGGTCTGAGATAGTGAGGGCAACAGAGCAATGACGGACCGTACCACCAGCAGCATCGCACCGATTGTCGTACCCAAAGCGTCTGACATCCTTGCATCGCAATTGCGCCAGATGATCGTGCAGGGCAGACTTGGCGCAGGAACGTTCCTTCCCACGGAGCGTTCGCTGGTTGCGGAATCTGGCTTGTCGCGGACATCCGTGCGCGATGCCTTGCGCATACTGGAATCCGAAGGCCTGATCTCGACCAAAGTCGGCAGGTCGGGGGGGTCGATGGTCACCCTGCCGGGGCGCGATTCAGTGGCACGGTCGGTCGAACTGTTCGTACGGACGCACGGCATCCGGCTGGAATCGTTGCTGGAATGCCGGGTGGCGGTTGAACCCACGCTGGCGCGTCTGGCGGCGCGCAACCGGACCGATGCGGCACTGGCGGAAATGACCGCGTTGCACGAACGCTTCATCGCCTCGGTTGACGATGTCAAAAGCTACAAGGCCATCAACCTCGACTGGCATCTCGCGATCGCACGGGCCAGCGGGAATGAACCGCTGATCGCGCTGATGGAGGCGATTTCCATGCCGATCAGCGATGCGATGGATTACCAGCATGTGACAACGCCCGAACTTCGGGCCATCGCCGTCAAGGCGCACACAGTGATCCTGCAGGCCATTGCGGCGCGTGACGAGGATGCGGCATTCAACCGGATGGAGCGCCATGTTGCGGGCTACCGCGACATCGCGACGCCGCGAAATGGCACGAAACCGGCCCGACAGGGGTGAAACTGCCCGACCGACCGCCGCATGGGCGGCAAAGCCTATCACCGCGTTGGCGCTTGAGCCGTCGGAGAATTTCCGGCGGCTTTTTGCAGTGATTTCTCCGGTTCAATAAATCATCGATCATGCAAACTATTTGACCATTCATTCGACCTACCCTAAGCTTGCTCACAGCAGAGAATCTGCGCCGCAGGAGGCCCGAATGACCAAAGAATTTGCAGCGACAACCCCGAACACCCCGCTTGATGTTGCGATAATCGGTGCCGGGTTTGCGGGCATGTACATGCTGCACCGACTGCGCCGCGCCGGGTTTGCGGTGCGGGTGGTGGAACTGGGACCGGACGTCGGTGGCACGTGGTACTGGAACCGCTATCCGGGTGCGCGCTGCGACGTGGAAAGCCTGCAATACTCCTATTCCTTCGATGAAGGCATACAGCAGGACTGGACCTGGACGGAACGGTTCGCCACCCAACCCGAAATCCTGCGCTACGCCAATTTCGTCGCGGACCGGCTGGACCTGCGCCGGGACATCCAGTTCGGTGTGCGTATCACCTCGGGCCGGTTCGACACGACGGCCAATCAATGGGTACTGGAAACCGACAGCGGAACCGCCATCCACGCGCGGCAGGTCATTACCGCCGTAGGCTGCCTTTCCACCGCCAATGTGCCGCAGATCGCCGGAATGGAGAGCTTTGAGGGCCAGACCATTCATACCTCGGATTGGCCACGCGACGGGGTCAATTTGTCGGGCAAGCGGGTTGCGATCATTGGCACCGGGTCCACCGCGATCCAAGCGATCCCTGAAATCGCAAGGCAGGCCGGGCATCTGACGGTGTTCCAACGAACGCCGAACTTCTCGGTGCCCGCGCGCAATGCACCGCTGACCCCCGAAACCGTGGACTGGTGGAAAAAGAACTATCCCGATCTGCGGAAGAAGGCGCGCGAGACCATGCGCTCGGGCACGATCTATGATCTGCCGACCCGCCCCGCCATCGGCACCGACCCGGCCGATGTCCGCGCGGAACTCGAAGCACGCTGGCAAAAGGGCGGCGCGAACTTCGCATATGCGTTTTCCGACCTGATCTTTGACGAGACCGCCAATGCAATGGCGGCGGAGTTCGTGCGCGACAAGATCCGCAGCATCGTCCATGATCCCGAAACCGCAGAAGCCTTGTGCCCGAAGGATTACCCGATCTTCTGCAAGCGCATCTGTGTCGACAGCGATTACTTTGCCACGTTCAACCGGCCGAATGTCTCGCTGGTCAACCTTCGCCAGACGCCGCTGGAGCGCATCACGTCCAAAGGGGTTCAGACGACCGATCAGGAACACGAATTCGACGTCATCATCTATGCCACGGGGTTTGACGCCATCACCGGGTCGCTGTTGCGTCTCAACCTGACCGGCACCCAAGGCCGGACGCTGAAAGAAAAATGGGCGGACGGGCCGAAGGCCTATCTCGGGCTGGCCACGTCAGAGTTTCCCAATCTGTTCATGATCACCGGCCCCGGCAGCCCCTCGGTGCTGAGCAACGTGCTGGTATCGATCGAACAGCACGTCGAATTCCTGTCCGATCTGATGGAGCATATCCGCAGCCACGGCATCACGCGGATCGAAACCACAGCGAAAGACGAGGAGGATTGGGCGCACCACGTCACCGAGGTGGCCCATACCACGCTCTATCCCAAGGCGGCGTCATGGTACATGGGCGCCAATATTCCGGGTAAGCCACGGGTTTTCATGCCGTATATCGGGGTGGATGCCTATCGCAAGAAATGCGCCGAAGTGGCGGCCCAAGGCTATGTCGGGTTTCAAATGAATGGTGCCGATGCCGTGGCACACGCAAGCGCAGGCTGACGCGCCCCTTCGCGGCTACAGCGGCATCGCATCAGGGGCGTGCGGATAGTGATAGTCCGGCGGCGCGCGGGTGAACCCCGGCGGGCGCCGGAAGATTTCCAGCACCATCCGCAGCGGGCCTTCTGTGTCGAGATAAGCGAAATCGGTGCCGTTCCAGTTGCCCTCCATCAGCGGTGGGCAGCCTTTGGCGGTGGCCTCGGCGATCATCGTTTCATAGTCGCGGTGCGAGGTTTCGACGAGGATATGGTGCATCCCTTCGCCCCGCGTGTTCAGGAATTCGCGGTAGATCGAGGCATGGTCAAGCGGTTGTACCACTTCCCACATGAAACCGTCGGTCTAGGCGAGCGCCAGCTTCATGCGGTAGGGCGTGTCAACGCCACGCACCCTCATGCCGGTCAGCTCCGGCACCCACACCGCCCAGGGGCCGATTCCGGCGGTTTCCCAATAGGCGCGGATGGTCGCGTCAAGGTCTTCAACGACGACGCAGACCTGCTTGACTCCGGTGATCCAGGGTGCGGGCATGGTCGCGTCTTATCGCATCTGCGACGGCAACCAGAGCACGATTTCGGGAAAGATCACCAGCAGAACGATGACGATCAGGTCCGATACCATGAACCACAGGATGCCCTTGAAGATGAGCGCGGTGCTGGCAACATTGCCGACCACGCTCTTGATGACAAAAACGTTCAGGCCGATCGGCGGAGTTATCATTCCGATCTCCAGCAGTTTGGCGAGGATGATGCCAAACCACAACAGGTCGAACCCGCCTTCCTTCAGGATCGGCAGCAGGATCGGCAGGGTCAGCAGCATCGCCCCGATGGGTTCCAGAAACATGCCAAGGACCAGATAAACCAACGCAATCCCGATCAGCAGGATGATCGGATGCGCGCCGAGCGTCGCCACAAAGTCAGCAAGGGAATCGCCGGCACCGCTGAAGGCCATAAACCTGGTCAGCATGCTGGCCCCGATGGCGATCACAAACAGCGCGGCCGACGTCTGGAGCGTTTCAAGAAGCGAGGCCCGGATACCGGCCCAGCCAATACTACGGTTCATCAGCGCGATCAGCAGCGACATCGAGGCGCCTACCGCCCCCGCTTCGGTCGGAGTGAACAAGCCGATGAACAAGCCGCCAAGGACGCCGAAGATCAGCACAATCACCGGCCAGACTTCACGCAACGACAACATGCGGTCGCGCAGGCTTGAGCGTTCGGTGACCGGGGGCGCAAGCGCGGGGTTCAGCTTGGCGCGGATCATGATCATCACGACATATCCGAACGCTGTCAGCAGCCCCGCCCCGACGCCGCCCATGAACAGCGCGCCAACAGGGACCTGCGCGATGATGCCGTAAAGGATCAGCAGGATTGATGGTGGTATCAGCGCGCCGATGGTGCCGGCGGCGGCAACGGTGCCGGTGGCAAAGCTTGCGTCATACCGGCTGCGCATCATTTCGGGAACGGCGATCCGCCCCATGGCGGCGGCGCAGGCGACCGATGACCCGGTGACGGCGGCAAACCCGGCCGCCCCAAACACCGCCGCGATCGCAAGCCCCCCCGGCAACCGCGCAAGCCACAACCGCGCCGCATGGAACAACCCGCGCGTCAGCCCGCCGTGGTAACACACGAACCCCATCAGCAGGAACATCGGCACCGAACTCATCTGCCATGTCGCGGTGAAGTTCCACGGCATGATCCCGAGCGAACCCCACGCCGCCTTGCCGCCGACAAGTATCCAGATGCCGCCGAACGACACCCCGATCAGCGCAACCCCAATCGGCACCCGCAGCGCGATCAGCGCCAACAGCAGCGCGATGCCTGCATAGCCAATTTCAACGTTGCTCATGGCAAACCTCGGGGATGGACATCAGAAGTACGGCGCTTCGGCATCCAGGCGGCGCCCGCGGACCAGCGCGATGACCACCTTCGCCGCAAGCGTCAGCGTCATCAGCCCACATCCAAGCGGCAGCAGATAGCGCGCGGGCCAGATCAGCAGCTTCATGTCCTGCTCGATCATGAAGGCCCCGGACCGATAGCTGCGCCCGGCCTCGATTACGCTCTGCCACGTCAGCATGGCGAACACCGCGCCGGTGAACAGAAGCGCAAAGATGTTGAGCCAGTATTTCGGCGCCGGGCGGAAGTGTTCCACGAGCACCTCGACGGAAATGTGCCCGTTCTGGCGTTCGGTAAAGGCCAGCGGCAGGAAGGCGACAACAATCATGTAGTAGTTCGAGACCACGGTGATCGTGCCGGGCATCGGCGTGCCGGTCAGATATTTCGACAGAACGTCGGCGGTAATGTGCAGCATCATCAATGCCACCGCCAAAGCGCCCAATAGGGTGGTGGCTTCGATGGTCCGCCCGAGAGTGCGTTGCAAGAGGGACATCCCGGGCGGTCCTTTCATCAGCAAAGGGTCAGTTCAGGCCGTAGGTGGACAGATCGACCTTGGAATAAAGCTCTGTCCACAAAAGCTCGGTCACGGCCGCATGGTCAGTCCCGTCGACTCCGTTCATCAGGCCCTTCCATTTTTCGATGAGCGAAGAAATGGTCGCCATCCGGGCGTCGACGTCCTGAAGGTTGTACTTCGACTTGAACTGTTCGGCGACAGCCTTCATGTCAGCCTCGACAAAGGCATCCGACGCGGCCTTGAGTTCCGCCGAGGCCGGGCCGATGTCGATACCCTTGGTCTTGGCCTGTTCTTCGGCTTCTTTCGCCTGCACCTGATATCCGACCGCAACCCCCGCCGACACATGCGCGGCGCCATACATCAGCTTGGCCCGCTGGTCGTCCGACAGCCCGCGCCATGTATCAAGATTGATGTTGTTGGATGCCACACCGGCGAAAACACCGCCCGGCGCGCCAAGGATGACCTGCTTGAGTACGTCAAACAGGCTCCAGTTGACGATTTCGGGTGTGGACAACGTAGAGCAATCCACCACGCCCTGCGCCAGCGCCTCGTACATCTCCGCCCCCGGCAGGGTCACGCGGGTTGCACCGAAGTGCTCGGCCCAGCGACCAAAATTGCCGCCACCGACGCGGATCTTCTTGCCTTTCAGATCTTCGACAGAAGTGATCGGCTTGGCGCACATCAGCGCATAAGCCGAACTGGCCCCGGAGCCGAGGTAGAGCTGGTTCTGCGCCTTGAACTCGTCAAGGCACTGCGGGCAGTTGAACAGAACATAATCGCCGAATGCCGCGGCCATGACCACTCCCGGCGCTTCCGTCGGCGTGCCGACGGTGGTCAGCATGGTCATGTCTGCAGCGAGATTGGAGTTGGCGTATTCCGCCGGATAGTACTGGGTCAGCAGATAGGCCATATCGACGATGCCATCGCGCACCCCGGGCGACGATTCAGGCAAGCTGAGCAGGGTCATCGCACTGACCGAAACCTCCAGATCGCTGTTGGCCTTCAGCCAGTCGGCCAGAGCCTGATGGGCCACCGGCGGGATTGAACCCGGCGGAAACCCCGAAGTCAGCGTCAGCTTCTGCGCGCTCGCCGGAGCGCTGGCCGCCAACGCTAGCCCGACTGCGGCCACGACGGACCGTTTCCAATTCTTCATCGCTTTTCCTCCCATCGCGAAGTTGTTCTTTCCGGCCGCGCATAGCGCAGCCCTATCTGTTCTTGATGCGGTATCTGGACTGGACGTGCTCCCGACACGGCACCAGCCTTTTGCCTGCATCGACGTGTGTGTCCCCATCATGCGGTCTTCCGGAAGTGTTTGGCAAAATTCATCAAAGGTCAATAGATTTATTGGTATGATAGTTTATTCGCACAAGGCGCATGGCAGTGACAGCAAGATCGAGAGCGTGCCGACGTCACAGGCGCAGCAGAGCCGACAGAACCGCTATTAGTCGTATAAATTATTTGGTTGATCTTTAAGGTTGCTGAGGCTAACGTCACACCTGAACTGGGGGGCGCCGCGATGAGACTCGGGAAACTGCTGCAGTTGACGCAGGAGCGCATTGTACTTCTGCTGACAGTCTTCATGTTCCTGATTTTTGCGGCCACGATCGACCGCTTCCTTCAGGCTGACAACATTCTATCGATCGTCCAGAACGTGTCGGTTCTGGGAATCCTCGGCGTCGGCATGGCGATGTCCATCATCGGGCGGGGCATCGACCTGTCGGTGGTCGCGGTCATGGCCTATTCGGTTGCGTGGGCACTGACGCTGTTCAACCAGGATGCGAACCTGCCGCTGTCGCTTTTGCTCGGCCTCGGCTTCGCGATTCTGGTTGGCCTGATCAATGGCGTGTTGATCGCCTATGTCGAAATCCCGGCGATCTTTGCGACCTTGGCTTCGGGCACCGCGGTGGCGGGGTTTGGCCAGTTCTTTCTGGTCGATACCGACGTGGTGTTCGTTCCCCGCTCAATCGGCTGGCTCGCCTCCATCGGGTCGGGACGCACCTTTGGGGTGCCGAATTCGGTAATCAGCCTCGCAGTCGTGGCGGTTCTGCTGTACTGGACCCTGCATCGCACCGTCTTTGGCCGGTATTTGTATGCGATGGGCGACAACCCCAAAGCAGCGCGAGTTGCGGGGATTCCTGTCCGCCCGATGATGCTGGCACAGTACGTGCTGACTGCGGTCATCGCCTTTACTGCGGGCCTTGTGACGGCCATGGCGGTCGATTCGATGAACACCCGGGTCGTGAATTCAACACTGGTCTATGACGTGATCCTGATCGCGGTGATCGGGGGCATCTCGCTGTCCGGCGGGCGGGGAAGCGTGCGCAACGTTCTGGTCGGCACGGTCATGATCGGCGTGCTGCTGAACGGAATGACCATGCTCAACATGCCCTACACCGCACAGAACATCGTCAAGGGCGCCATCCTGCTGGCCGCGATCATCGCCGACAGCGTCTTCAACCCGCGCGACGAACAGACCTCGCAGCAGGGCGACATCTAGAACAGCCGGAAACCATCCGGCTACCAGGGGAGGAACTTACTCATGCGAACGTTTCTGAAGCGGGTGCTGGCGGCCACGGCGCTGATCGGGCTGTGCGCAACCGGAGTTGTGGCCCAGGAATGGGATGACGGCCAAATCAAGGACACGCGCGAAATGCTGAAGGGCAAGCGCGTTGGCTTCGTGCCCCTGTCAATGGGGATCGACCTTGGTCAGGTCTGGCTGGCGGCGTTGGAGCGCGATGCCAAGCGGTTCGGATATGAAATCGTCGTGCGGGAATCGAGCTGGAACGTGCAGAGCGGCGCGCAGGCCATCAATCAGCTGATCGGGGAAAAGGTGGACCTTCTGGTCATTCACCCCGCTGAAGTGCAGGCTTGGGCCCGGCTGGTCAGCAAAGCAGGTGATGCCGGTATCCCGGTGGTGCAGGTCAACATGAAGTCGCCGAACACCGGCGATGCCTATGTCGGCGCCAACTGGTACGACAGCGCCCGTCTGATGGTAGAGGAAGTCCACAAGCTGTGCGCCCCCGCAAACGGCGGCAATGGCAAGATTGCCATTGTGCAGGGCGTGCTGACCTCGCCCGCAAATTACATCGTCCGCAAGTCGATGGACGACTTCTGGGCGCAGTACCCAGGGCTGGAAATTGTGGCTGACCAACCGGCAGATTACGATTCCACCAAGGCGAAGGCCGTCGCCTCGACCGTGCTCAAACAGCACCCGGATCTGTGCGGATTCCTTGGCATGTGGGAGGTGATGGACATGGGCATCGCCGCCGCGGTGAAGGAAGCGGGCCTCCAAGGCAAGGTCCAGATTGTGAGTTCGGGGGGTGGCGAAAAGAAATCGTCCTGCGACAACATCGAGAACGGCAACTTTGCTGCGGTGGTCAGTTACGAAGCCGAAGACGTGGGCTATGCCCTTGCATCGGTAGTGACATCGATGCTGCAAAACCCGCCTGCGGCGCCGGGTAAGAATCCCTTCGGCGTCTACACCCCCAGCGTTGCGATCACCAAGGACAACTACAAGGACGGCATGTGCTGGGATCTTGATCGGGTCAAGCGCCACGGTTTCTGAACCGCCCCCCGCGTGGCCACCCCCGGTCAGCGTGGCCACGCGTTCTCGATCTTCCCGCGCCAAACCATCCTCAGAAGGGCCGACCGCTTATGTCGCAACCGTCCGAATTCTATTCGCGCTGGCGGTACCGCCTGTTCCCTGACCATCTGGTGGGTGAGATTCTGGCGAAAAACTGGATCGACAACGCAATTCCGTTTTTGATCCTGCTGCTGTCCGTCGCGTTTTTCAGCGTGTTCATTCAGGACCTGTTTGCGCCTTACAGCCTTGTCGACAACGGGCGCCAGATTGGCGAACTTCTGCTCGTCGTGTTCGGCATGACCATCGTGATGATGGCGGGCGGTATCGACCTGAGCGTGGGCGCGACCTTTGCTCTGGCCACCTTCTGTTCGCTGGCGATGTTCAACTACTTCGAACTGCCCGTCGCCGTAGTGATCGTAGCAGCATTGCTGATCGGAGCCTTGATCGGCGCGTTGAATGGCGTGCTGATCGGATTTCTGCGGTTGCGGGCCTTCCTGACCACGCTGGTGACGCTGATCATGGTGCGTGCGACCTTCGACACGCTCGTGCTGAACTATCAGGTCGAAGTCTCGATGGCGATGCGCTTTTCCGACGCGTGGGACTTTCTGGGTGATGGAAAGGTGTTCGGCGTTCCGGTCAGCTTTGCCGTCGCGATTGTTATCGGGGTTCTGGCGCATATCATGCTGACCCGGCTCGGCATCGGCTGGCGCATCCAAGCGGTGGGCGGATCGCGGCGGTCGGCCTTTAATGCTGGTATTTCGGTGCGGCGGACGGTCTTTTACACCTATGTCATGTCGGGAACGCTGGCCGCCGCTGCCGGAGTTTTCTACGCCTCGCGGCTGGGCGCCGCAGGCAGCGACACCGGCATCGGGTTGGAGGTTTCGGCCCTGACCGCGGCGGTGCTGGGCGGGGTCAGCCTTGGCGGTGGGCGCGGTTCCATTGCCAAGGCCCTGCTGGGCGCGCTGATCGTTATTGTTATCCAAAGTTCGCTGATCCGGCTTGGCCTGCGGTCCGGTGCGAATACACTGGTCTTGGGGCTGTTGCTGCTTGTCGCGGTTGCGATCGACGTGAAGTGGCTCAAGAACCGATTCAAGGTGTTGGCCAAGGTTTATGTCTCGCCGGGGTATTTGCGGTTGCCTGACATCGGACGGATCGATGCGACCTCCGCCTATGCCGACAACAACCGGCTGGCCGATGTGAGCCTGATCGGGCTCGAGCAGATCGAGGGCCCCGAGGATGTGATCCTTGATAACGACGACAACCTCTATTGCGGATCGCGCCATGGCGACGTGATCCGGTTCTTCGGCCCGGACCACAAGCGGTGGGAAGTGTATGGACACATCGGCGGCCACCCGCTTGGCATGGCCTTTGATCGGCATGGCAACCTGAATGTCTGCGTCTCGGGCATGGGGCTTTATCAGATCACGCCGCAGCGCGAGGTGCGCAAGCTGACGGATGAGACAAACCGAAGCTTGCTGTCGGTCATCGACGACAGCCGCATGCGCTTTGCCGACGATCTTGATATTGCGCCCGACGGCAAGATTTACTTTTCCGAGGCGACGATTCGCTTCAACACCGATGAATGGATGATTGACGCGCTGGAAAGCCGAGGGAACGGGCGGATCATCTGTTATGATCCCTCGACCGACACCACGCGCACCGTGCTGCCAAAGCTCATGTTTCCCAATGGCATCTGCGTGGCACACGATGGCAAGTCGATCCTTTACGCCGAAACATGGCCGTGCCGGATTTCGCGCTTCTGGCTCGAGGGTCCTCGCAAGGGCAAGGTCGACCCGGTGATGCCGGCGCTGCCGGGCTATCCCGACAACATCAACCGTTCGTCCGACGGGAATTATTGGTGCGCATTTGTCGGCATGCGCGCCCCGGCGTTCGACCTTGCACAGCGGATGCCTGCGTTTCGCAAGAAGATGGTGGACCGCATCCCTCATGACGAGTGGCTGTACCCCAACATGAACGCCGGCTGCGTCATCAAGTTTGATGAATCCGGCAAGGTTCTTGAATGCCTGTGGGATTCCAAGGGCGTGAACCATCCGATGATCACATCGATGCGCGAGCACAAGGGATATCTCTATCTTGGGGGGTCACTGAACAACCGTATCGGAAAATGGAAAATCCCGGGTGCCGACCCGAACTGGACCGGCATGGGTGATTACTGGGGGGCAAAGTGATGCTCGCGCGGTTCAGGGATTGGTATGACAAGTTTCGGGGTGCTGGCGAATACGCCATCACCGTGCCGCCAATGGACGGCGCATTGCGCCCCAACAGTGCGCTGGAGCAGGCCGAGGCCCTGTTCGACTGGCCTGCACCCGACAACCTTGTGGCGGCCGGGGATCGGGTTTGGTTTTCTTCGGGCGCCGATGTGTTCGGATTTACGATGGGGGCGGCGCCCGTTCGATTGGCCAGCCACGCCGCCGAGGTGACCGCGCTTGCGGTGCGGGACGATGCGCTGGCAACCGGGCTTGGCAGCGGGGATGTGCTGATCACCGGCGGGCCGCACGCCGGGCGAAACCTTACTGCGTCGGCTGATCTGCCCATCACATGTCCCGTCGCGCTGTCGTTTCGCGATGCAGATACGCTTTTGGTGGCGAACGGGGCGTCGCAGCACTCGGCGTCCGAGTGGCGGCACGATCTTCTGATGCGCGGCGCTTCGGGCTCGGTCTGGGCCGTTGACCTGCGGAGCGGCAAAGCCGACTGTCTTGCCCGCCACCTTGCGTGGCCCCGCGGACTGATGCCGCTGCCGGATGGCGGAGTATTGGTGTCCGAGGCGTGGCGTTCGCGGCTAATCATCTTGCGACCCGGTGCGGCGCCCGAACCCGTGCTGACCGACCTTCCGGCCTATCCCGGCGGCATCTCGGCGGGGGGTGCCGGCTATTTCCTGTGCCTGTTTGCGCCACGGCGGCGGTTAACTGAACTCGTGATGCGCGAACCGCCATATCGCGACCGGATGATGGCCGAGATCGAACCGGAGTATTGGATTTCGCCCAGCCTGCGCCCGATGCACAGCTATTACGAACCCCTGCAAGGCGGGACGCTGAAGAAGCTTGCCATGATCAAACCTTGGGCGCCGTCGCGATCCTACGGCCTGATCGTGGAACTGGGCCCGCACTTTGACCCGGTTCGCAGTTTCCACAGCCGCGCGGACGGCACGCGCCACGGCATTTCATCATGCGCGCCCGTCGGCCCCCGGATTGTCGCGGCGGCGACGGGCGGCGACGTCGTGTTTGCGCTCGATACGGGGGCTTGATCCGGATGGACAACATCATCGAAATGGTCGACGTCACCAAGGAATACCGGGGAATTCCGGCCATCAGCAAGGTCAACTTCACTTTGCGACGGGGCGAGGTCCATGCACTGCTCGGCGAAAACGGCGCCGGTAAATCGACCTTGACCAAAATCCTGGCTGGCGTCACGCAGCGTACCAGCGGCGAAGTGAGGTTCGAGGGCAGCCCGGTCAACTTCGCCGCACCGTCCGAGGCGCTGGCTGCGGGGGTAGCCATGGTGTTTCAGGAAAACTCGCTCGTCCCGTCGATGTCGGTGGCGCAGAACGTGTTTCTGGGTGACGAGACCTTTTTCAATCGCTTGCGCGGGAAATACATCGCGGCGCAGCAGTTGATGGGATCGTTGAACTTTCTGGTCGACCCGTGGGCAACCGTGGCGACGCTGGGCGCTGCCAAGAAGCAGATGGTCGAAATCGCCCGCGCTGTGCGCCAAAACGCAAAGGTCATCATCTTTGACGAACCGACTGCGTCGCTGACCCCTGAGGAGGTTTCCCACTTCTTCGCGCTGATCGAACGGTTGAAGGCGCGCGGCGTGTCGATCATCTTCATCGGCCACGCGCTGGAGGAATCCTTGCGCATCGCAGACAGGGTTACCGTCCTGCGTGATGGCGAACACGTCCTGACCGACCACTCGTCCAACCTGAACCGGGAAAAGATAATTCAGGCCATGGTCGGTCGCAGCCTGTCGAATGAAATCTACGCCCCGAAAGCCGAACGCCGCATCCGCAAGCCCGGCCCCAAAGCACTGAGCGTGCAGGATCTTTCGATGGGCAATATCGTACGTAACAACTCATTCACTGTGTATCGCGGCCAGATCACCGGTATTTTCGGGCTCATCGGCTCGGGCCGCACCGAAACCGCCAAGATCATCTCGGGCGTGGAGAAGCGGCGGTTCTTTCACGGCGGCGAAGTGTTTCTGGACGGTCGGCGCATCCGCTACCGCGTGCCACGTCAAGCCGTCCGCGATGGAATCGTGTATGTCACGGAGGATCGAAAGATCGAGGGATTTTTCGACACGATGTCGATTTCCGAAAACATCCACACCGGCTATGTCGCGGCAGGCCTCGCCAAAGGGCTGGTGCTGCGGATGGACGAGATGCGGGAACTTGCTGCCCATTGGACCTCTGCGTTGAACGTCAAGGCAATCAACACTGACGCGCATGTGGTCGAACTGTCTGGCGGGAACCAGCAAAAGGTAGTGATCGCAAAGTCACTGGTCCAGCAGCCCAAGGTCATCTTTTTCGATGAACCGACGCGCGGTGTCGATGTGGGCGCGATTCACGAGATTCACCAGTTGATCGGCGACCTTGCCGACAAGGGCCATGCGATCGTAGTGATATCGTCCTATTTACCCGAGATCATGAACATTTCAGACCGCATTCTGGTGTCGCAGAATGGTCGCGTTGTGGAAGAGTTCTCGCCGTCGGAAGCCACCGAGAAAAGGATCATGTACGCGGCGGTTCACTAAACTGCGGGCGCCCTCCGCT
The DNA here is from genome assembly GCA_030683915.1 of Gemmobacter sp. GTDB lineage: Bacteria > Pseudomonadota > Alphaproteobacteria > Rhodobacterales > Rhodobacteraceae > Wagnerdoeblera. The sequence goes on along the minus strand of JAUXPG010000130.1, from coordinate 988 downwards.
TTAGTGTTGGCTGCTTCCCGGTGGCGAGGCATTGGCACGCGTCCGTCGCACAGCCCGATGGAGCGGCGCATGCCCTTGCGGACGCGCCGACCGCCGCCAACTCGGCAGCACCATTCCTACCCTTGCAGCCGGCGCGCCCAATCTTCCACTTGTCGATTGTCCAGGCGGGCTTGTGCGATCTGGCGCCAGCGTTCGGGAAGGCCCGGAAGGGCCACCAGTTCGGCCAGTGCCGTGTGGTTGAGGCGATCATGGTAAAGCAGGTGATTCACCCGCGCCAGCGTCCAACCGGGGTTGGGGCGCGCGATCAGGCGTGCCTGCTCCCCCGCCGCGATTCGCCCCGGGACGATCACGCGAAAATACCAGCCCGTGCGCCCGGAATTCTGGACGCGTATCGCCATGTCCGGCACACTGAACCTGTGATTGAGCTTCCAGCAGGGCTGGCGGCTCTGGCTCACCTCTACCTCGGCTGCGCCGATCCTCCAACGATCCTGCAAACACAGCCCGGTTTCGTCGATGTCCGACACCGAGAGGTTTTCGCCAAAGGCGCCCGGCCCGAATGCCCGCGTCGCCTGCGGCAATTCAGCCGTCCATTTCGGGTGGTGGACCATGGGGTAGGCGTGAATGGCCTTGTCCAAGCCGCCGTGGTTCACACGGTCGCCTTGTTCGTCACCTTCCAGCCCCTCGTGCCCGGCCAAAACAGACCCCGCCACCGGCAGTTTGTCGATAGCCGACGGTCTGCCTTGCGCCCCATAGGGTTGCACGCGGCCCAGATGCAGCGCAACGATCTGAAATCTATCCATCCGACAAGCCCCGAGGCACCCCGCCGTTTGCCGGGCTGCACCATCCTGCGCGCGGATCGCGGTCGGCGCAAGGCGACTGCACAGGCGCGGCAGGGCGGCTTGACGAAGGGCGGGCAAGACAGGCCGCCTGCGCGAAACCTGATCTGTGGCGGTCCGCTGGTGATCGAACCCGTTCCCCCAGACGCCCG
>JAUXPG010000119.1 GCA_030683915.1 Gemmobacter sp. | reverse complement strand
CCCAGCACGGCCTTGATGTCGTCGCGGTTGACTTCGCGCTTCTCCAGCAGCACCTTGGTCAGCTCATGCAGCTTGTCCTTGCGCTTCGTGAGCATCTCCTCGGTGTGCGCAAACGCGCGATCAACGAGCGCGCGGGCCTCGGCCTCGAGCACACCGGTGGTGACGGCGATGCCTGCGCGGGTAAGGATGGCGACACCACCGCCCGAAACGCGCGGGTCGGGGTCTTGCAGCGCGCTGACCACGCGGGCGACCCCGGCGGTGACCAGCGTCAGGGCGCAAGGCGGGGTCTGGCCGTGGTGGGCGCAGGGTTCCAGCGTGACATAGGCCGTGGCCCCTTGGGCCGCAGCGCCCGCCTGTGCCAGCGCCTGCGGTTCGGCATGCGGGCGCCCGCCGGGCGCGGTGACGCCGCGCCCGACCACCACGTCGCCCTGCACGATGACGCAACCGACCGACGGGTTGGGCCAGACCCGGCCCAGCCCCCGCCGCGCCAGCGCCAGCGCGTGGGCCATGTGGCGCCGGTCGAGATCTGGCGTCATTCCTCGTCGCGCGTCTTGGGCCGCAGTTCCGAAACGAAACGGTCGAAATCGCCCGCCTCCTGGAAATTGCGATAGACGCTGGCGAAGCGCACATAGGCGACCGTGTCGATGCGGGCGAGGGTTTCCATGACGATCTCGCCGATCACCTTGGACGGGATGTCGGTATCGCCCAGGCTTTCCAGCCGCCGCACGATGCCCGATATCATCTGGTCGATGCGTTCAGGTTCGATCGGGCGTTTCTGCATCGCGATGCGGATCGAACGCTCCAGTTTGGAGCGGTCGAAATCTTCGCGCTTGCCAGAAGATTTGACCACCACCAGATCGCGCAACTGCACACGTTCGTAGGTGGTGAAGCGACCGCCACAGGCGGGACAGAACCGGCGACGACGGATCGAGACGTGATCTTCCGCAGGACGGGAATCCTTTACCTGCGTGTCGATATTGCCGCAGAACGGGCAACGCATGGGGATTTTCCTTGTGGTTTTTTGCTGCTCTGCCGCTCAGAGTAGCGCAAGGCCGCAGCCCTGCTAAGCACGCGATGGCGCACCACCATATATTGACGCCGACTGTGGCGCGCGGGACTCAGCCCGCGATCAGGCGCAGGGCGCGGGCGCGAGCGGGCGGGATGGCGGCGATTTCCAGCGCCGTGAACACATGCAGGGTGTTCAGCGCCCGGTCGACCACCGCATGGTCCGACACCCAGCCCCCCATCGCAAGATACGTCCGCAGCAGCGGCGGCATCGACAACGCCGCGCGCCTGGGGTCGGGACCCGCGCCGCCGATCCGCCGGGCAAAGCGGAACACGCGCGGCGCCTTGACCCCCGGCCCCCAGCGTGGCGGTGCAAGATGATCGGCGCGCAGTTTTGCAAAGGCATCGCGGTAGGGTGCGGTCCGGGTGCCCTTGAACGACGAACAGCCAAACAGCATGCCCACGCCCCGCGCATCGACAATCCGGGTCAGCGCGCCCCATGCGATGCGCAGGATGTCGGGGTCGGCATGGCCGGGGTGGATGCAGAAGCGCCCGAGTTCCGCCATCGGAAGCGCGAACCCCTGGAGCGCGGACAGGTCATAGAATTGTGCCGAATAGCTGCGCCCGATGTCGCCACCCGAGGCCAGCGGCATCAGCCGGAAGCAGCCGACCAGCGCGCCGTCGCGGGCATCTTCGATCAGCACATGCTGGCAGGGCGCGTCGAAATCGTCGGCATCCTGCCCCGGTCGGCCGTGAAAGCACAGGTGCCGCAGCGTCCGGGCGGCGGTCAGGTCCTCGGGGGTCTGAGCGAGCCGCGCCGCAAGATGCCCCCGAGAGAATGACTGCATGATCCCGATCGCCTCTTGCCCGACGGGGCAATGCGCCCATCTTATGACCGGGACGTGACGGCGGGCAAGGAGACTGTGCGCGATGGAAAAGGTGGTGAAACCAGAGGCCGAGTGGAAGGCGCAACTGTCGCCGCTGGCATATGAGGTGACACGGCGGCATGGCACGGAACGCGCCGGCAGCCATGAAGGGTTCCCCAAGGTGCCGGGCACCTATCACTGCGTGTGCTGCGATGCGCCGCTGTTCGATCAGGATGCCAAGTTCGAAAGCTATTGCGGCTGGCCGTCGTTCACTGCGCCCGCAAGCAAGCAGGAGGTGGGCTATACCGAGGACACGCGCCACGGCATGCGCCGGACCGAGGTGCATTGCACACGCTGCGACGCGCATCTGGGCCATGTGTTCCCCGACGGGCCGCCGCCCACGGGCCTGCGGTATTGCATCAACGGCGTGGCGCTGAAATTCGTGCCGCGGGCCTAGGCCGCGCTTCGCCCCCCTTCCCGCCCCCGTCCGTCAGGCGGCGGCGGGGAACACGAAGCAGCGGTCTCGGCGGATCATCAGCCACAGCACCGTGCCGGGGCGCGGCAGGAACACGCCCGGCACCGCGGCGGTCAGGGTGGAGCCGTCGAAATCCATCCGGAAATCCACAAGGCTTTCGCGGCCCAGATAGCGCGCGCGCGTGACCGTGCCGCGCGCGGGCTGGCCCTCTTGCGGGGTGGGGTTCGGACCGCGACCGGCGCGGTCGAAATCGATCTTGAGGTGTTGCGGGCGGATGACGATCTCCACCGCGCCGCCATCGGCATGCCCGGGGGTCAGGAACGCGCCAAACGGCGTATCCGTCAGCGCACCGCGGGACACACCCCGGATCACGTTGATATCGCTGAAAAAGGCCGCAGCCGCCTTGTCCACCGGCGCGTTGTAGACGTTGTAGGGCGCGCCGCGCTGCACGATCCGCCCCCCCCGCATCAGCGCGATTTCATCGGCCATCCGCATGGCTTCGTCGGGCTCGTGGGTGACCAGCAGCACCGCCGTGCCGGTGTCTTTCAGCAGGTCAAGCGTGGCATCCCGGATACCGTCGCGCAGCCGGTTGTCGAGGCCCGAGAACGGTTCGTCCATCAGCATGACGCGCGGGCGCGGGGCCAGCGCACGGGCCAGCGCCACCCGTTGCTGTTCGCCGCCCGACAATTCGTGCGGATGCTTGTGCGCGTAGCCCGTCAGGTTGACCCGTTCCAGCAGCGCGCCCACCCGCTGGGCGCGTTCCGCCGATGACAGGCGCGCAAGGCCAAAGCCCACGTTGTCGGCCACGCTCAGATGCGGGAACAGCGCGAAATCCTGAAACATGAGCCCGACCGAGCGTGCTTCTGGCGGCAGGTCGGTGCCCTCGCCCCAGACCGTGCGCCCGTCGATGCGGATCAACCCGGCGTCGGGCGATTCGACCCCGGCGATCATCCGCAGCGTCGTTGACTTGCCGCAACCCGACGGCCCCAGAAGGCAGGTGACCTGCCCTGCCGCCACGGTCAACGCCACGTCGTCCACAACGGGCCTGCCGCCGAAGTGGCGCATCAGGCCGAGCGTTTCGAGCCGAGGGGTGTCAGGCACAGTCCGCCCTTTCCCGAGCGAAAGACAAAGGTTTGCCCGCCGCAGGTAACAGCCGGGCGCGGCACGTGCAAGCGCGCAAGGCGCGGGGCAAAGGGGCGGCGACCGCGACCGCCGCCCCGAACGCGGGCCCTCAGATCGTGGCGTTGCCCGCACCGCCGTCCAGCAGGATGTTCTGCCCGACGATGAAGCCCGCGTGCTGCGAACACAGGAACGCGCAGGCGGCGCCGAACTCTGCCGCCGTGCCATAGCGGCGCACGGGAATCGTGGCTTCGCGCCGCACGCGCGCCTCGTCCACCGAAATTCCCTGCGCCTTGGCCACGCCGCCATCCAGAGAAATGGCGCGATCGGTGGCGTGGATGCCGGGCAGCAGGTTGTTGATGGTCACCCCGTTCGGCGCCACCTGCCGCGCGGTCCCGGCGACAAAGCCCGTAAGACCGGTGCGCGCCGCGTTGGACAGGCCCAGCGCCGGGATCGGCGATTTGACCGACTGGCTGGTGATGTTGACCACGCGGCCCCAGCCTTGGGCGATCATGCCCGGCAAAAGCGCCTGCATCAGCGCGATGGGCGTGAGCATGTTGGCATCCAGCGCCTTGATGAAATCGTCGCGCGTCCAGTCCGACCACAGGCCGGGGGGCGGTCCGCCGGCATTGGTCACAAGGATATCCGCCTTGCCGCCCGTCGCCGCAAGAACCCGGTCGCGGCCCGCATCCGTGGTGATGTCGGCGGCCACCGCCGTCACATTGACCCCCCATTTCGCGCGGATGTCGGCGGCTGTCGCCTCCAGCGCCTCGGCGCCACGGGCGTTCAGCACCAGATGCACCCCCGCCTCGGCCAGCGCCTCGGCACAGCCCCGGCCCAGCCCCTTGGAGCTTGCGCAGACCAGCGCGGTCTTTCCCTTGATCCCCAGATCCATATCGTGCCCTTTCCTGTCCGCGCCCCGTTGATGCCGCCTTTGCGACATCATAAGGCACGGGGACCAGATATACCGTGTCTGATGCAAAGGCCAACCACCCGGCCGATTCCCTTTCGGAGGCTGCCCGCCGTGTCCGATCCCAGTGTTCCGGCGTCCGGCGCCGCCGCGCATCTGGCGCGGGTGTTCGCGGCGGCGGACCTGTTTGTGACCTCGGGCGCCAATCTGGGCGACGGGCTGGCCGAACCGGGCGATCTGTGCCCCGGCGATGTCTATGAACTTGACCCTGATGCGGCACCCCTCCGGCTGGCGCTGGCCCGGCCCGACGCGGCGCATCACCGCCCGCAGGTGGTGGCGCAGGGGTCCGAGGTGGGCGCGCCGGGCGACCCGGTGGCGTTTGCGGCACGGCTGGTGTTGATGGCGCCAGACGGGCAACAGGTGGAACTGCTGGTGCTGCGCCACGGGGCGGGGCTTTATGTCCTGCCGCTCACCCCCATCGCGCCCCGCACCGAATACACCCTGCTCGTGGCCGAGGACCCGCCCGCCGACCTGCACTTGGGCGACCTGATCTGCCTGTCGTTCCACCGGGGCACCCGCATCGCGCTGGCCACCGGCGCGCAAGAGGCGATTGAAAACCTGACCCCCGGCACCCGCGTGCTGACGCGCGACCACGGTCCGCAGCCCGTGCGCTGGATCGGGCGCACCACACTGCGCGCGCGCGGCGCCTTTGCGCCGGTCGTCATCACGAGGGGCGTGATGGGGAACGAGGCCGACCTGATCGTGGGCCCGCACCACCGGCTGTTCCTCTATCAGCGCGACCGGCTGCCGGGCGTGGGGGCGGCAGAGCTGTTGGTCCAGGCGCAGCACTTGGTTGACGGCGAAAGCGTGTTCCGCCGCGAAGGCGGGTTCGCGGAATACTTCAGTCTGGTCTTTGACCGGCACGAGATCATCTATGCCGAGGGTATTCCGGTCGAAAGCCTGATGGTGAATGAGGCCACGGTGGCCGCCCTGCCCGCCGAACTCGCGCAAGAGGTGCGCGCCAGCTTGCCGGGGCTCAGCCAACGCCAACACTTCGGCGTGGAACCCGACGAATCGCAACTGGGCGCGCTGCGCCCGCAGGCGCTGCGCCGGCGCCGCCCGGTCAGGGCGACGTGACCGCGCGCGGACGGTCCAGCCGCAGGGTCGGGTTGCCGTTGTACACCGTCATGCGGTCGGCCCCGAACCCCAGCTTGCGCGCAACCGCGACCGATGCGCCATGTTCGGGCGCAAAGATGGCGCAGGTGGCTGGCGCGGCCAGCGTGGCATCGGCCCAGGCCAGCACCGCCGCGACCGCTTCGGTCGCAAGGCCCCGGCCATGCGCACGGGCGGCCAGCACCCAGCCGGCCTCGGGCGCGGACACTGCTTCGGGCGGATCGAAGGCGCGGTGATAATCGGCCAGCCCCGCCTCGCCCAGAAAGGCCCCCGTCTCGCGGCACTCCAGCGCCCAATACCCATAGCCCAGCATCTGCCAGTGCCCCGCATACCGCAGCAGCCGCGACCACGTCGCCTCGGCCGAGGATGGCGGGCCAAGAATGAAGCGGGTGACGACCGGATCGGCCCACATGTCCGCCATGGCCGGGAAATCCTCGGCGCGGTGGGCCCGCAGGATCAGGCGCGGGGTCACCAACCGCGGGGTCATGCCCCGAGCGCCTGTAACAGCAGCGCCAGCGCATGATCGCGCGCAGCGACACGCACGCGGTCGCGGCCAAGCGGGCCATAGTCAATGGTTTCGGTTTCCACCCCCGCCGGGGTGGCGATGGCGAAACAGACCCGCCCCTCGGGCTTGAACTCCGACCCGCCGGGCCCCGCGATTCCGGTGGTCGACACGGCGACCAGCGCACCGCTGGCCGCCCGCGCGCCGGTTGCCATGGCGGCGGCCACGGGTTCGCTGACCGCGCCATGTGCGGCAAGCACGGCCGCAGGAACGCCCAGCGCAGACTGCTTTGCAGCGTTGGAATAGGTGACATACCCGGCCAGAAAACTGGCCGACGACCCCGGCACATCGGTGATCGCCGCCGCCACCATCCCGCCGGTGCAGCTTTCGGCCGTGGCAAGGGTGACCCCTTGCGCGGTTGCCTCTTTTACCACCCGTACCGCTGCCAGCAGCATCTCAGCCCCCCAGCATCGGTTGCAACACCGCATGATAAAGCCCGGCAAGGATCATGGCACACACCCCCGCGAACAGCCCCGCCCAAAGATCATCCAGCATCACCCCCGCTGCATCGCCCCGCCGGTCGGCCCGACCGACGAGCCATGGCTTCCAGATGTCGAACAGCCGGAACAGCACGAACGGCACCACCAGCCCCGGCCATGCCGCCAGCGCTGAGACCCCGTGCCACCAAAGCGGCACCAGCGTAAAGCACAGCGCCAGCCACTGGCCCGCCACCTCGTCAATGACGATCTCGCCGGGGTCCTTGTCGGCGCTGCCGGCAATGGCGCGCGGCACGGCCCAGAACCCCAGCAGCGTGACCGCGACCACCAGCACCGGCAACAGCACGGTCAGCCCGGCCTGATGCAGCACGGCCGCCAGCAGCACCGCCGCCAGCGACCCCCAGGTGCCCGGCGCCGGACGCAGGCACCCGACATAGCCAAAGGTGACGATCGCGCGGATCATGCCGCGACCAGTGCGGCCGTGGCCATCGCGGCGATGCCCTCCTCGCGCCCGGTGAACCCAAGGCGTTCCGACGTGGTGGCCTTGACCGAGATGCGGGTGTCCTCGACCCCCATGATCGCTGCCAGCGCCGCGCGCATTGCCGCCTGATGCGGCCCGACCTTGGGCCTTTCGCAGATCAGCGTGACATCGCAGTTCGCCAGCCGATAGCCGCGCGCCGCGACCTGTTCCATCGCATGCGCCAGAAAGATGCGGCTGGGCGCGCCTTTCCACTGCGGATCGCTGGGCGGAAAATGCACGCCGATATCGCCCAGCCCCAGGGCACCATAGATCGCATCGGTCAGCGCGTGCATGCCGACATCGGCATCCGAATGGCCCAGCAACCCGCGCCCGTGCGGCACCGCAACCCCGCACAGCCAGACATGATCGCCGTCGCAGAACGCATGCACGTCAAAGCCGTTGCCGATTCGGATATCCATGCCTCGCCCTTTCAGAATGCGCTCCGCCCGGTCAAAGTCGGCGGGGTAGGTCAGTTTCAGGTTGTCCTCGTCGCCCTCGACGATGGCCACGTCAAGGCCCGCGGCGCGCGCCACTTCCACATCATCCGCCGCACCGCCGGGGTGGGCGGCATGGGCGGCAGTGATCGCGCCATAGCGAAAGGCCTGCGGTGTCTGCGCCCGGAATAGGCCGCTGCGGTCCTGCACGCCTGCGACCAGCCCCGCCGCGCCGCGCCAGAGCGCATCGGTGACCGGCAGCGCAGGCGCTGCACCGGGGTGCGTCTCCAACGCCGCGATCAGCCGCGCCACCATCGCCTGCCCCGGAAAGGGACGCGCCCCATCATGGATCAGCACATGCGCGGGCGGATCGACGGCCAGCGCGGCCAGCCCGGCGCGCACCGATCCGTCGCGGCTGTCGGCACCCGGCACAAGGGCGCATCCGGCGGGCACGTCGGCGCGCCCGATGTCGTCGGGGTGCAGCACCAGCACGATCGGCGCCACACCCGCCGCCCGCAACCCCGCCACCGCATGGGCCAGAACCGGGCGCCCGGCCAGAGCGCGCCACTGCTTCGGTTCGCCCCCGCCCATGCGGGTGCCCCGTCCCGCCGCCACGATGATCGCCGCCACCGTCATGCCCGATGCCCCCGTTGCCCCGCTCGTTGCTACGATCAAGCCGCCCCGCTGTCCACCGCAGCAATCGCCTCAAAAATATGCAATCATGCCTTGCCTGCGCCCAATTCCATGGCATATCGGCACGGATTGCCGCCTGCGACCTCCGGTTCATGGACGCCCCGGCCCGCGTTGCTTACCACAAGACCAATCGCACAAGGAAAAGGCATGTGACCATCGCCCTTGCAGACCTCGCGCTGGACCCGCCGGTGTTCCTCGCCCCCTTGGCGGGAATCACCGACCTGCCGTTCCGCCGCATTGTGGCGGGCTTTGGGGCCGGGCTGGTGGTTTCGGAAATGATCGCCAGTCAGGAGGTGGTGCAGGGCCGCCCGCTGGCGCGCGCCAAGGCTGAACTGGGCTTTGGCGAGGCGGCGACCAGCGTGCAACTGGCGGGCCGCGACGCCCATTGGCTGGCCGAGGCGGCGCGCTGGTGCGAAGGTCAGGGCGCGCGGATCATCGACATCAACATGGGCTGCCCGGCGAAAAAGGTCACCTCGGCCAGCGGCAACGGCGCCTGCGGCTCGGCGCTGATGCGCGAACCCGACCACGCACTGCGGCTGATCGAGGCTGTGGTGCAGGCGGTGCAAGTGCCGGTCACGCTGAAAATGCGGCTGGGCTGGGATGATGCGAGCCACAACGCCCCCGACATCGCCGCCCGCGCCGAAGGGGCCGGGGTGCGGATGGTGGTGATCCACGGGCGCACCCGCTGCCAGTTTTACAAGGGTCAGGCCGATTGGACTGCCATTCGCCCCGTGGTGCAGGCGGTGTCCATTCCCGTCATCGCCAACGGCGACATCGTGGGCGCGGACACCGCCCGTGCTGCGCTGGCAGCCAGTGCTGCGGCAGGCGTGATGGTGGGGCGCGGGGCGCAAGGGCGCCCTTGGGCGCTGGCACAGATCGCCGCGGCGCTTTGGGGCGCACCTGCGCCACAGATCCCGCAGGGCGACGCGCTGGCCGATCTGGTGTTGGCGCATTACGACGCCATGCTGGCCTTTTATGGCGCCGATCTGGGCCTGCGTGTCGCGCGCAAGCATCTGGGCTGGTATCTGGACGAAGCGGGCGCCGCCCCGCAGGACCGCGCCCGCATCCTGACGCTGACCGACGCCGCGGCGGTGCGCGCCACCTTGCGCGCCGTGCTGTCCGGCGCCCCCGGCCCCGCAACCGAAAGGCGCGCCGCATGATCCTTCCCGCCCCCGGCATCATCTGGGCCTCGCTGCCGATTCCGGCGGTGCTGATCGCGGCTGACAACCGGATCGAAGAGATCAACCCGGCGGCGGAACTGTTTTTGAACGCATCCGCCCGCACGCTGAGCGGTCAGCCGGTGCTGGATGCGCTGTCGGTCGATGCTCCGCTGGACGAAGGCTTTGCCCGCGTGCGCGCCAATCAGGCCGCGCTGTTCATCAACGACGTGGACGTGACCAGCGGCGAACGCCCCCCGGTGCAATGCACCATCCAGGTGGCCCCCTTGCAGGACGCGCCGAACCGGCTGTTGCTGCTGATCTCCCCGCGCGAACTGGCCGACCGGCTGGGGCGCGGCACCAGCGTAAAGGCCGCCGCCAAATCGGCCATCGGCATGGCCGAGATGCTGGCGCACGAGATCAAGAACCCGCTGGCCGGTATTTCCGGTGCCGCGCAACTGCTGTCGATGAACCTTGGCCCCGAAGACCGCGAACTGACCGACCTGATCGTCGAGGAAACCCGCCGCGTGGTAAAGCTTCTGGAACAGGTCGAACAGTTCGGCAACCTGCGCCCGCCGGACCGCGTGGCGATCAACCTGCATGATGTGCTCGACCGTGCCCGCCGCTCGGCGCTGGTGGGCTTTGGGTCGCGGATGACCTTTGTCGAGGATTATGACCCCTCCTTGCCGCAGGCGTGGGCCGACCCCGACCAGCTACAGCAGGTGTTTCTCAACCTGCTCAAGAACGCGTCCGAGGCGGCAGGCCCCGGCGGCGGCACGATCCGGCTGCGCAGCTTTTATGACCACGCCCTGCGGCGCCGCAACGCCGATGGCACCGGATCAGCCCTGCCGCTGAACATAGAGATCATAGACGACGGCCCCGGCCTGCCCCCTGCCATCGCGGGCGAGATTTTCGAACCCTTCGTGTCGGGCCGCCCCAACGGCACCGGCCTCGGGCTCGCGCTGGTGTCCAAGATCATATCCGACCATGACGGCTGGATCGCGGTGGATTCGGTGCCGGGGCGCACCGTGTTCCGCCTGTCGCTGCCGATGGTGCCGAACGAACGGAGGAAAGCCTGATGGATGGCACGGTTCTGGTCGCCGATGATGACCGCACGATCCGCACGGTTCTGACCCAGGCGCTGACCCGCGCCGGATGCAAGGTGCACGCCACCTCGTCGCTGGTCACGCTGTTGCGCTGGATCGAGGAAGGCAAAGGCGATCTGGTGATCACCGATGTCATCATGCCCGATGGCAACGGGATCGAGGCGCTGCCCCGCATCGGGCGGCTGCGCCCCGGCCTGCCGGTCATCGTGATATCGGCGCAAAACACCATCATGACCGCCATTCAGGCCACCGAGGCCGATGCGTGGGATTACCTGCCGAAACCCTTTGACCTGCCCGATCTTATGAAACGCGCCGCCCGCGCGCTTGAGGCCAAGCGCAAGGCACCCGCGCGCCCCGCCTCCTCGGCGCCCGTGCGCGAGGTTGCCGAAGACCTGCCGCTTGTCGGGCGCACCACGGCCATGCAGGCGCTGTACCGGCTGGTGGCACGGGTGATGAACACCGACCTTCCGGTGCTCGTCACCGGCGAATCCGGCACGGGCAAATCCCTGATCGCCCGCGCCATCCACGACTTTTCCGACCGGCGCAATCAGGCCTTTGTGGTGGCGCAGGCGGCCGATCTTGCCTCGCCCGACGGCATCGCCGCGCTGAAATCGCGCGCGCGCGGCGGCACGCTGGTGTTTGACGAGGTGGCCGATTACGACGACGAAACCCAAGGTCGCCTTGCCCGGTTGATCGACAGTCTGGGCGACGGCGCGCCACGCCTGATGGCGACCAGTCAGGTGGATCTGACGCGCCGCATCGACGAAGGCCGCTTCCGGCAGGACCTGTATTACAGGTTGGGCGGTGTGACCATTCCGGTGCCCGCCCTTCGCGAACGGGTCGAGGACATTCTGCTTCTGGCCGAACACTTTCTGGGGCGCACCACCCGCGACGGCACCCCGCAGCGCCGCCTGTCAGCGGATGCGCGCGACCTGATGCGCGCCTATTCGTGGCCCGGCAACGTGCGGCAACTGGAAAATGCCATCCGCCGCCTGTCGGTCACGGCCACGGGCGAAGAGATCGGCCGGCTGGACGTGGATGCCGTGCTGGGAAGCCAGCCTGCCGCCGAACCCTTGCGCGGCGGGGGCG
>JAUXPG010000090.1 GCA_030683915.1 Gemmobacter sp. | reverse complement strand
CAGCGCGACGCGCGTTTCCAGCGGCACAAAGCTGTCATCCTCGCGCGTCATCACCACCTGAAAGCCGCCAGCGCGGACCAGCGCCTCTTTCAGTTCGCGTGCGAAGGTCAGCATCAGGTCCGCTTCGGTCTTGCCATCACGCTCGGCGCCGGGGTCGATGCCGCCGTGGCCGGGGTCCAGCACCACCACAAGCGGCCCCTGCCCGCGCGGCGCACGCGGCGCCGCTGTGACCGCAGCGCGCGGCAGGGCCCAACCGGGCGGATCGGCGCGCGCCGCCTCGTCGGCAAAGCTGGCCGGATCGACAGGGCGGAGCCGCAACTTCAGAACCGCCACCGCCCCACCCCGCGCCGCCGTGCGCAGTTCCGCCGTATCCAGCAGTCGGGGACGATCCATCGCCACCACCAGCCGCGACCACCCACCGCGCACCGGGCCTGCGCGCAGGTCGGTCACCTGCCCATGCGCCCCCGCCATCAGGCGGGCGCGATCGAGCGCGGCGAAATCCACCTCGCGGAAATCGACCACCAGCCGGGGCGGGCCGGCCAGAAACCGCACCCGCCACGGCACCGGCTGGGACAGCACGAGATCGAGCGCCAGCGAGTCGCCTTCGACCCACAGCCGGCTGGCCGCACCATCGACGCGCGCCAGCGCCGACAACTGGCCTTGCTGCGCCAGTGCGGCGCCCGCGAGCCAAACCACCGCCACCAACGCGGCCACCACTCGTGATATCTGCCCGATCATGCCTTGCCCTTTTTTGCGCGCAACCATGCCACAGCGGGGGCGGGCCGGGAAAGCCCCCTCAGCCCGCCAAAAGGTCACGGACCCGCGCGGACAGCCAGGCAAGATCAGCATCATCAATCCCAAGGTCCGCCAGATGCGCCACGGTGGACCACAGATAATCACAGTTGCGCCCGCGCCCGCCCGTCGCGCGGGCGATGATGCGCGCCTGTTCCTCCAAGGCCAATGCGCCGGTATACTGCACATGCGCCGGATCGATGACATAACATACCGCCTGCGCCCCGCCGCCCGCCCGGAACGCCACCGGCACCGTCGTTTCGATATAAGCCGACGAGATCAACTCGCGCTCGCGCAGCATGGCCAAGGTCTCGGCCTCGGTTCCCGGCTCGGCGCGCAGCGCAAGCCCGTCGCACACTGCCCCCGACGCCGCATCAAGCGCCAGCACCAGCCCCGGCGCATCGACCGTGCCGCGATGATGGATCGACCACATGCAAAAGCTGCGGTGCCAGCCGGTGACCCGCGCCACCTGCGTCTCGGCCACGGGAAATTCGGGCTGCCACATCAACGAGCCGTAGCCGAACACCCAAAGCGGGGCGGGAATGCCGGAATCTTGCATCATGCGGGTCTGGTCCTGCTGCCTGCCGGCCTGTAGAACCGAAGGCCGGACAAATGAAAAGGGGGGTCCGCAGATGCGCGCCTTGTTGTGGCTGACGGTGCTGGCGTTTGCGGGCTGGTCGGGCTGGTGGTGGGTCGCCTCGGGCGCGGCGCGGACGGGAGCCGAAACCACGCTGGCGACGATGCAGGCACAAGGCTGGCAGGTGGACCACGATGGCCTGTCGGTGGCCGGTTACCCCAACCGCATCGACCTGACCGCCAATGCCCCGCGCTTGGACAGCCCGGATGGCCGCTGGGGTTGGTCCGCGGCATTCGCGCAGGTCTTCGCGCTCAGCTACAAGCCTTGGCACCTGATCGCGGTGTTCCCGCCTGAACAGACGCTGCGCACCCCGGTCGGCCCCTGGGCGCTGTGGTCCGACTCCCTGCGCTCGAGCCTCGTGCTCGTGCCCGGCAGCGACCTTGCGCTGGACAGGTTCCAACTGTCGGGCGAGGCGCTGCGGCTGGGCGGGGGCGTGGCGACCGGGGCGGACAGCCTGTCGTTCGCCACCCGCCCCGCGGTGGGCGAGGCGCTGGCGCATGACGTTGGTCTTGATATCCGCAACATCCACGTCGACCCCCGCCTGACGGCCACGCTACCGCCGGGCCTGCTGCCTGACCGGGCGGCGGTCGTGCGGCTGGATGCCGTCGCGGGGTTCAACCGCCCGCTGGACCGCCATGCGCTGACCACGCCGCCGCGCCTGACCGGGGTGACCGTGCGGGAAGCGCGGGCGGAATGGGGGGCCATCCGGCTGCATCTGAGCGGGCGCCTCGCGCCCGATGCCGCCGGTTTCGCCGAAGGCCAGCTGGACCTGCGGCTGGAAGGCGCGCAGACAGCGCTGGAGCTCGCGGTTGCCACCGGGCTGATCGCGCCCAACGCCCGCGGAACATGGGCAGCGATGCTGGCGAGCGTCGCACCGGGCGCCACGCCCGTGACACTGCCGCTGCGGTTGTCGCGCGGCATGGTGTCACTTGGCCCCCTGCCACTGGGCCCCGCGCCCCGGATGGTCTGGTAGGCGCCTGCCGGGGCTCAGCGGCAATAGGCGCCGTTGCGCTGGCGGGCGGTATCGAAATGCAGGTGATCCTCGTGCATCCCGTCCGATCCGGGCCCAAGCGTGGTGCCGAAGATACCGCAGGCCGCACGGTGGGCTGCCTTGATGGCGGCCCCTTGCCGCCCGCGCCAGTCCCGCTGGATCGACAGCACCTGACCGCCCGACAGCTGTATCCCTGAAATGTCGATGGCCTTGCCGGTGGAATGTTCGCTCAGCCGCGCGCCGCGCTTGTGGTTGCGGGTGCGGCACACGTAATGCCCTGCGACGTGCAGGCCTGTCACCTCGCCCCGGAACGCCGGTTGCAGGCCCTTTTGCACCCATGTGCTCAGCGCGCGCGCCGTCTCGCAATCCATGATGGCGCCTTGGCTCAGCCGCACGCCATCCACCGCCATCACCCGAACCGGCTGCGCGACGCCGCAGCCCTTGACCCGGCCGATGATCGGCGCCAGCACCTCGCCCTGCAGGCCCGGCACCCCGCACAGCGCCCCGCGCCGCGAGGTCGGTGCGCTGGCGCCGGGGGCCGGGCGGACCACGGCGGCGGGCTCCACCACCTCGGGCGCGGCGGCAGGCCCGGCTTGCCGGGTGGCCGCACGCGGGCGCGGTTCCGGGCGCAGCGCAGCCAGAAACATTGACCCAAGCGATGGCCCGGTAGCCGTGGCTGCCGCAACGCCGGACGTGGCGGCGGTGGATACGGCCACGCCGACCGGGCGTTCGCGCGGGCGCGTCGGAACCGACGTGACATCCACCCAGGCCGACGCCGCCCCGCCCTGCCGCGCGGCGGGCGGCGGCGCGAAGGATTCGGCATCAGGATGGGCAAAGACAAAGGCCGGGGCATCGGAGACCGCAGCCGACGGCGGCGCGGCGCTGGCCGCCTCTGGCTGAACCGGCGCGGCAGGGGCGGTCGGCAGACCCGGTGCACGCAGCGCCGCCAGCGCCTCGCGCTGACGAGCGGGGTCGGGTGCGCGACGCAACGGTTGCACCAGCGCGTCAGGTCGGGCGAGCGGCCGCAAAGATTGTGGCGGAGCCCCCTGTGCCCAGGACGCCGACGCCATCAGAACCGCAACCAAACACCAACCTGTTACCCGTCCCTGCACCAACCCCTAGCCCTTTCGCCCCGAATCTGCCGCAACACGGCCAAAATCTGGAGCGGAAGTATCCTGCCCTGCCTCAATGATGCCACGCCTGATTGCACGGGTCCGGGTGAAGTAGGCGTGAAGCTGCTCACCGTCACCCATGCGGATGGCGCGTTGCAGAACGAAAAGCTCCTCGGTGAAGCGGCCCAGAATATCCAGCGTCGCTTCGCGGTTGGTCAGGAACACGTCGCGCCACATGGTCGGGTCGCTGGCCGCGATGCGGGTGAAATCCCGGAAACCGCTGGCCGAATACTTGATGACCTCGGAATTCGACACCCGGCGCAGGTGGTCGGCCACGCCGACCATCGTATAGGCGATCAGGTGCGGGGTGTGGCTGACCACGGCCAAGACCAAATCGTGATGGGGCGGGTCCATCTCATCAACGTTTGACCCCATCGCCTCCCACAGCGCGCGCAAACGGGCAATCGCCTCGGGCGAGGATTGGGCGGTGGGGGTCAGCAGGCACCAGCGGTTGCGAAACAGGCTGGCAAAACCGGCGTGCGGGCCGGAATGTTCGGTCCCCGCCAGCGGATGGCCGGGCACAAAGGCCACACCATCGGGGATATGCGGGGCCACGGCATCAATCACCGCCTGCTTGACCGAGCCGACATCTGTCACGCAGGCGCCGGGCTTGAGATGCGGGCCGATTTCGGCGGCAACCTCGGCCATGGCCCCCACCGGCACCGCCAGAACCACCAGATCGGCACCCGCCACCGCCTGTGCGGCCGTTTCATGCACCGAATCGCAGAACCCGATTTCCAAGGCTGCGGCACGGGTTGCGGGCGTTTTCGCATGTCCTGCGACATGGCCCGCCAGCCCGCTTTCCTTCATCGCGTGCCCCATGGATGATGCGATCAACCCCAGACCGATCAGCGCCACACGTTGGTAGATGATGCTCATTCCCGCGCGCCCTTGAACTGGCCGATGGCATGGGCAACCCGGCGACAACTGGATTCGTCGCCGACCGTGATCCGCAGGCAATGCGGCAGGCCATAGCTCGCGACCAGACGCACGATCAGGCCGCGTTCTTTCAGGAAGGCGTCGCAGGCTTCGGCTTCGGCCGGGCTCTGGAACCGCGCCAAGATGAAGTTCGCGGTCGAAGTGTCTGAAGGCACGCCAAATTCCGCCAGGGTCTCAGCCAGCCATGCGCGCATGCGGGTGTTTTCGCTGCGGCATTTGGCGACGAAATCCTGATCGCGCACCGCAGCCTCGGCAGCCTCCAGCGCGGCGGTCGACAGGTTGAACGGACCACGTACGCGATTCAAAACGTCGATCACATGCGAGGGGCCATAGCCCCAGCCGATCCGAAGGCCACCCAGACCGAATATCTTGGAGAAGGTGCGCGTCATCACCACGTTGTCGCGCCCGTCCACCAGCGCGGCACCGCCATCATACCCCGCAACATACTCCGAATAGGCCCCGTCCAGCACCAAAAGCGCCTGCGGCGGCAGCCCGCCTGCCAGCCGGGCAATCTCGCCCTGCCCGATCATCGTGCCGGTCGGGTTGTTGGGGTTGGCCAGAAACACCAGTTTCGTGCGCTCGGTGCAGGCCGCCAGAATGGCATCCACATCGGTGGTGCGTTCGCGTTCTGGCACCGAAACCGGCGTCGCCCCCACCGCCCGCGCGGTGATCGCATACATCAGGAAGCCGTGTTCCGTGTGGATCACCTCATCCCCCGGCCCGGCATAGGCCTGGCACAGGAAGGTGATGATCTCGTCCGACCCCGCCCCGCAGATGATGCGGCGCGCATCCAGCCCGTAAACATCGGCAATCGCATGGCGCAATGCGGCATGGTCCGTCGACGGGTAGCGGTGCAGCGTGTGCACCGCTCGTTGGAACGCCTCTTTCGTGCGGTCCGAGGCGCCGAACGGGTTTTCGTTCGAGCTGAGCTTGACCACATTGGCGACCCCCGCCACGTGCGACTGGCCGCCCTGATACAGCGTGATGTCCAGAATTCCGGGCTGCGGACGGATCGTCGGGTGCATGGGTATCTCCCTGATTACCGGGCGGTTCTAGCGGGGCGCGGGCGGGCTGGCCAGTGCCAAGATTCGCACATCCCGATCAGGGCTGCCGGCGCGGGCCGACATGCCCGGCCGCAGCGCCGACAGCATGTCCGGGCGGATAACAAAAGGCCGCCCCGAAACCGGAGCGGCCCAGCCTGACCTGAAGTCAGGATCAGTTCTTGGCGTAGAATTCGACGACGAGGTTCGGTTCCATCTGGACCGGGTACGGCACGTCGGCCAGCGACGGGGTCCGCACGAAGGTTGCCGTCATCTTGTGATGGTCAACTTCCAGATAGTCCGGCACGTCACGTTCGGTCAGGCCCACCGATTCCAGCACGATGGCCAGTTGCTTGGAGCGGTCGCGCACGGCGATGACGTCGCCTTCCTTGACGCGGTAGGACGCGATGTTCACACGCACGCCGTTCACGGTGATGTGGCCGTGGTTGACGAACTGGCGGGCGGCGAACACGGTGGGCACGAACTTGGCGCGGTAGATCACCGCATCCAGACGACGCTCCAGCAG
>JAUXPG010000080.1 GCA_030683915.1 Gemmobacter sp. | reverse complement strand
CAACCAGCACGTCATGATGATCCGCATCCAGGCCCAGGACGGACAAGAGGCGATCACCGCCGAACAGATCTTTGCCGTCGAGGCTGCGATCAAGGCGGTGGACCCGTCGGTGACCTTCCCGCAGGTCGAAAGTGTCGGGCCCAAGGTGTCGGGCGAACTGGTGCAATCGGCCGTCATCGCGGTGCTGCTGGCGCTGGTGGGGGTGGCCATCTACATCTGGCTGCGCTTTGAATGGCAGTTTGCCATCGGCGCGGTCGCGGCACTGATCCACGATGTCGTGGTCACCATCGGCGTGTTCTCGCTGTTTCAGATCCGGTTCGACCTTGCCATCATCGCGGCCCTGCTGACCATCGTGGGCTATTCCATCAACGACACGGTGGTGGTGTTCGACCGGCTGCGCGAAAACCTGATCAAGTTCAAGAAGATGCCACTGCGCGACGTGATGAACCTGTCGGTCAACGAGACCCTCTCGCGCACGGTCATGACCTCGGGCACCACGCTGATTGCGCTGATCGCAATGCTTGTGCTTGGCGGTGACGTGATCCGGGGCTTCGTGTTCGCCATGACCTTCGGTGTCGTCATCGGCACGTGGTCCTCGGTGTTCATGGCCAAGAACATCGTGCTTTACCTTGGCACCAAGCGCGAATGGACCAAGGCGGGCGACGGGCCGGCAGGCACGCAGTTCGGCGGCTAACGGCCATGGCCGACCTGCTGGCGCAGGTGCTGGCGGTGCCGGGCTTTGCATGGCTTGTTGCGGCGGCCGGGCTGGCGGGGCTTGTGCGCGGGTTCTCGGGTTTTGGCTCGGGGCTCGTGTTCATGCCGGTGGCAGGTGCCGTGCTGCCGCCCGCGCAGGCCGTGGCGGTGCTGGTGGTGATGGACATGCTCGGCCCCATGGTCAACCTGCCGGGCGCGCTGCGCACCGGGTCGCCCTCCGAAATCGGCCGGCTGGCGCTCGGGCTGCTGCCGGGGCTTCCGGTGGGGGTGGCGGCGCTTTTATGGGTCGATCCGACGGTGTTTCGCTGGGGCGTCAGCCTGCTGGCGCTCGGCACCATCGCGGTGCTGGTGTCGGGCTGGCGCTGGCATCGCGGGCGGGGCCGCGGGACGACCGTGGCGGCCGGGTTCCTGTCGGGCCTTGTCGGCGGAGCAACCGCGCTGCCCGGACCGCCGGTCATTCTTTACTACATGGCCTCGCCCCTGCCGGTGGCACAGGTGCGCGCCAATCTCACGATGTTTCTGGTCATGGTCGATCTGGGGCTTTTCGGGCTGCTGGCGGCGTCAGGGCAACTGTCGCTCGCGCTTGCTGCGCTGTCGCTTGTGCTGCTGGTGCCGTTCAGCCTTGCCAATGCGGTCGGTTCCGCCCTATTCCGACCAGAGCGCGCAGCGACCTATCGCATTGTGTCCTGGGGGCTGATCGCGGCGGCCGCATTGGTCGGCCTGCCGCTGTGGAAGGGTTAGGGCGATGAAACTGACCGAAGTGCAGTTCGGCAACCTCATGCCGGTCGATGGCTACGGGCCGGGCATGTTCCGCGTCGGCGGGCAGGTGCGCACCGGCGCGGTGCTGGTGCTGCCCGACCGGGTGCAACCCTGGGGCGGGCTCGACGATGTGGCGCCGCTTCTCGCCCTTGCGGGGGCGGTGGATGTGATCTTCTGCGGCATGGGCAGCGAAATCGCCCATCTGCCGCGCGCCTTGCGCGACCGGCTCGAAGCGTCGGGCCTTGGGGTCGAGGTGATGAATACCCCCGCTGCCTGCCGCACCTACAACGTCTGCCTGTCCGAAGGCCGCCGCGTCGCGGCCGCCCTGCTTCCGGTCTGACATGCTGCAGGTCACCGGCCTTTCGGTCGCGCGCGGCGGCATCGCTGTGCTGGAGGGGCTGAGCTTTCATCTCGCGCCGGGTCGGGCGCTTGTGCTGCGCGGCCCCAACGGCTGCGGCAAGACCACGCTGTTGCGCACGCTGGCCGGGTTGCAGCCCCCGCTGCAGGGCACCATTTCCGCGCCCGCCGAAACCCTTGCCTACGCCAGCCATGCCGACGGGCTGAAACCCACGCTGACCGTGACCGAAAACCTGGGCTTCTGGTCCGAAATCTTTGGCACCGGAGCCGCCGGCGTCGCGCGCGCGCTTGATATCATGAACCTGCGCGCGCTGGCGGCCCGCCCGGCCCAGAACCTTTCGGCCGGGCAAAAGCGCCGCCTCGGCCTTGCGCGCATGGCGCTGACCGGGCGCCCGGTCTGGGTGTTCGACGAACCCACCGTCTCGCTGGATGCCGCATCGGTGGCGCTGTTCGCGGCCATGGTGCGCGCGCATCTTGCCCAGGGCGGCGCCGCGGTGATCGCCACCCACATCGACCTCGGGCTGGCCGAGGCCGAAACGCTCGACCTTGCTCCTTTCAAGGCGCGCGCCCCTGCCGATGGCGGACAGGCCGGCGCCTTTGACGAGGCCTTCACATGACCCCGCTTGCGGCTTTCGCTTCGATCCAAATATCCCGGGGTCCGGGGCAGCGCCCCGGCGCCTGCCAAGGGACAAGAGGCCAGACATGCGCGCGCTTTTGATCCGCGATCTGCGGCTTGCGTTCCGGGCGGGCGGCGGCTTTGGCCTTGGGCTTGGGTTTTTCCTCATCCTTTGCGTGCTGATCCCGCTTGGCGTCGGGCCGGAAGGGGACCGGCTTGCCTCCATCGCGCCTGGCATCCTGTGGGTGGGCGCGCTGCTGGCGTGCCTTCTGTCGCTCGACCGCATCTTCGCGCTCGACTGGGAAGACGGCTCGCTTGATCTGCTGGCCACCGCGCCCTTGCCGCTCGAAGGGGCGGTGGCGATGAAGGCGCTGGCGCATTGGGGGGTCACGGGGCTGCCGCTGGTGCTGGCCGCGCCGGTGCTCGGGGTCTTGCTCCATCTGCCGCAGGCGGCGCAGGGCGGGCTCGTCCTGTCCCTGTTGCTTGGCACCCCGGCGCTCAGCGTCATCGGGGCGTTCGGCGCGGCGCTGACGGTCGGCTTGCGGCGTGGCGGGTTGCTGATGTCGTTACTGGTGCTGCCGCTTTACATGCCGACGCTGATCTTTGGCGCCGAGGTCGTGCGCCGCAGCGCCGAAGGCATGGCCACCGGCACGCCGCTTTTGCTGCTGGCGGGCATCACCGCCGGGTCCATCGCGGCCTTGCCCTTTGCCGCCGCCGCCGCGCTGCGCATCAACCTGCGGTGATGCGACACCCTGTCCCTGTTGAGAACGCGCCCGCAACCCGCTAAGGAATTCGCATGTCGCTGTGGGAATACGCCAATCCGAAGAAGTTCATGGAAACCTCGGCCCGGGTGCTGCCGTGGGTCTGGGGGGCTGCGCTGGCCTGTCTGGTGATC
>JAUXPG010000073.1 GCA_030683915.1 Gemmobacter sp. | reverse complement strand
AAGGCTGCTGGCGAACGCGGCGCCGCCATCATTGCCGACTATCGCGCCCGATGATCCCGGGCCGGGACACTTGACGGAGGTCCCCCGATGTTGGCCATGACCGCCTCGGGTGCCATCGGAGTCAGTCAGTCGATCTGGGATTTCGCGAAATATTTCTACCGGGTGAATGCCTGGATGCCTAAAAGCGTGGTGATCGTGAACATGGACGTCTGGAATGGCCTGGACGAACCCACGCGCACGGCGCTGGAAGCGGCCGCCGCTGATGCCGAAAAGAAGGTCTGGGCCGCGATGTTGGAGGCAGAGAAGGCCGACAACGAGACACTTGCCGCGAAGGGTATGCAGGTGCTGGAACCATCCGCAGCGCTGGCAGACGGGCTGCGGGCGGTCGGGGCGCAAATGACTGAGGAATGGATAAAGGCTGCTGGCGAACGCGGCGCCGCCATCATTGCCGACTATCGCGCCCGATGATCCCGGGCCGGGACACTTGACGGAGTTCCCCCGATGTTGGCCATGACCGGGTTGCTGCTGGACCGGACCCTGCGCAGGCTTTACGCCGCCTGCGCAGGGTTGGCCGGCCTCGCCATTGTTGTAATCGCGGTTGCGGTGATGATCAGCATTGGCAGCCGTGCCATGGGTATTTACATACCCGGAATGACCGAAGCCGCAGGGTACGGCATGGCGTCCGCCGGCGCGCTTGGGTTGGCGCACACGGCCATCAATGGTGGCCATGTTCGGGTTGATTTGGTTCTGTCACGCTTGTCTGACCGGCCGCGCCACCGGCTGGAGCTGGTGGCGCTGGTCGCTTCGGCGCTTGCCATCTGCTACGCTGCATGGGCACTTTACAGGCTTGTCGTGAATTCGCTCCGCTTCGGGGACCTGAGTTCCAACTCCGACGGTTTGCCGCTGTGGATGCCGCAATTTCCGCTTGCAGTCGGGTTCGTCGTTTTTGCCATATCCCTGCTTCATCTGGTGGTTCTTGCGCTGACCGGGCGCCCGGCCAATTCGCCTGCGCCGGAAGAAGGGCCGTCACTGTGAACGAGATTACCCTCGCCGCCATTCTTCTGGGTATGATGTTCCTGTTCTTGGGCAGCGGCGCGCTGATAGGGGCGGCGTTGCTCGGTCTGGGCATTGTGATGATCGACCAATTCACCGTGCGCCCACTCGCCCCAGCCATGGCTACCGCGATTTGGTCCAATACATCGACCTGGACATTGGCTGCCTTGCCTCTGTTCGTCTGGATGGGCGAGATCCTGTTGCGCACGCGCCTCGCTGCGAGCGTGTTCACGGGGCTTGCTCCGTTGGTGGGGCACGTGCCTGGTGGGTTGTTGCACGCCAACATTGGTGGCTGCACCGCTTTTTCGGCCGTCTCGGGGTCTTCTGCAGCGACCCTCATGACTGTCGGTCGCATCACGCTGCCTGAACTCCGCCGGCGCGGTTATCCTGACAGCCTGTCCTGTGGGACGCTAGCCGGGGCTGGCACGCTGGGTCTGATGATCCCACCTTCTATCACTTTTATCATTTACGGTCTGGTAGTCGAAGAATCGATTGCACGGCTCTTTATGGCCGGGGTTGTGCCGGGCTTGATGCTGGCAGGCATGTTCTTTGGCTACATTTACCTCTGGGGGCGTTTCTCGTCTGAGGGTGCGCGGTTGCGCGAAGCCCCTGCTCCGTGGCCTGACAGGTTGCGCGGCCTGCTGCATTTGGCGCCGATTGCTGGACTGATCCTGACCGTCGTCGTCTCAATATACACCGGCTTCGCTTCGCCGAACGAAGCGGCGGTGATCGGGCTAGTCGGCGCGCTTACACTGGCGGCCTTCACCCGGTCGCTGACGTGGGCATCTTTCGTCGCCTCGCTTGATGGTGCGGTCCGAACCACATCCATGATCTTTCTTTTGCTGGCGGGGGCGGCCGTTCTCAATCTTGCCATGGGATTTTCTGGCCTTCCGCGCGAACTCGCGAACTGGGTTGGCAGTTTCGAACTGTCTGCGACCATGCTGCTGCTGGTTCTGATGGTGTTCTTCATCGTACTTGGTTGCTTTCTGGATGGCATGGCAATGATCCTTTTGACCATCGCTGTTCTGGAACCGCTAGTGCGCAGCGCGGGCATAGACATGATATGGTTCGGGGTTTTTGTGGTACTGGTGGGCGAAATGGCCCTGATTACCCCTCCGGTCGGCTTCAATCTGTTCCTCGTACAAAGCCTGTCAGGCCGAGACATCGCGTTTCTGGCCCGTGCCGCCGCACCTATGTTCGCTATCATGATGGCGGCGGCGCTCCTGCTGATCGCCTTTCCGCAAATCGCCCTGTGGCTGCCCGGCCTGATGACAGGTCGCTGAACGCAAGAGAGCCCACCATGTCCGATGCCTCTAGTTCGGTCGATCCGGTCACGTGCTCGGTGATCGAACACCGCCTGAATAACATCGTTGCCGAGATGGGCGAGGCGATGCTGCGAACCTCGTATTCCCAAATACTAAATGCGAGCCGCGACTTTTCCATCGCTCTTCTAGATCCTGCGGCACGGTTAATTGCGCAAGCAGACCATATTCCCGTTCATGTAGGCGCCTTGCCTTCGGCTGTCAGGGCGGTCGAGATGAAATTCTCCGATGATATTTGCGCTGGCGACGTTGTGCTGTTGAACGATCCGTATCATGGCGGCAGCCATCTTCCTGATCTGACCGCATTCGTCCCGATCTTCCATGAGGGGCAGCGATTGTTCTGGGCCGTGGTGCGCGCGCACATGGGGGACATTGGGGGGGCCACTCACGGTGCCTACAATCCGTCTGCCACCGAGATCTGGCAGGAAGGCTTGCGCATTCCGCCGATGAAGATCTGCGAGGCAGGCATCATGCGTGCGGACGTGCTCGATATGTTGGCGTTGAACGTCCGTTTTCCACGAGAGTTTAAGGGAGACCTCGCTGCCATGATCGGCGCGGCCCGGTTCGGAGCAAGCCGAATTGATGCACTGCTGGCGGAGTATGGCACCAAGACCGTCGGGCGCGCGATCGAAGGTATGCTCGACGCGGCAGAACTTCGCAGCCGCGCCATTGTGGCTGGATGGCCGGACGGGGTCTATCGTGGTGTGGCGCTGCTCGACGATGATGGCACCGGGCGGACCGATCTGGCGATCCGCGTCACTGTGACGGTGCAAGGCGATGCACTGAATGTTGATCTGTCGGACACAGACATGCAATCGGAACGTTTTGTCAACTCTTCGCAAGCCAACACTCAAGCAGCGGTTGCGATGGCCTTTGCCTACCTAATCGATGCTGACATTCCCAAGAACGACGGCGCCTTTCGTCCACTGTCGGTCACGCTTCAGCCTGGAACACTAGTCTGCCCTGGGCCTACTGCCCCAGTTACCCTCTGCACCTCGCACCCGTCAAACGAGGTGGTCGAGGCGATCATTCGCGCGCTGGCGCCGGCCTGCCCGGACCGGGCGATGGGCGGGTGGGGTAGACGTTTTCGAATTTCACTAACCGGAGACAACCCGCGTAACGGCCGCCGATTTGTATGGCATCTCTTTCATGCCCGTCCAGGCGGCGGGGCCTCGGTTGCAGGGGACGGCTGGTCGTCCGGCGGCGAATGGCATGCAGTTGGGGGTATCAAGTTCGGCAGTATCGAAGTAACCGAGGCAAGGTTTCCCTTGCGCTTCGATCACCATGAACTGCGCGCCGGGTCGGGTGGGGACGGGCAGCACCGTGGTGGGCTTGGCACCTGCCTTGATCTTCTTCTTGAGGTTCCCGTGGTGGCGCACACGGCCGGCGACGGTGCTCGGCATGGGTCAGCTGGCATAAACGGCGGGCATGACGGTCTGCCTCATCACTACGAAGTCGAAGAAGGCGGCCAGCGAAGAACGCTGGCAACCAAGAGTTTCGGAAACCACTTTGCAGCAGGCAGCACTTTACGACTGGCCTCGTCTGGAGGGGGCGGCTGGGGCGATCCGGCGAAGCGCTCACCCGAAAGGCGCGCCCGAGACATCTTGCTTGGCATTGCCGACCAATCGGGCACTCTTCCGGAGGACTGCGCATGACCCTGCGCATCGGTATAGATGTCGGCGGAACGTTTACCGATCTGGTTGCGATAACTGCGGATGGCACCACAACTGTAGCTAAAACGTCGACGACCCCCGAGGACCCCTCCCGCGGCGTGTTAGACGGGCTGGCTATTCTGGCAGGTCGCATGGGCATCGGGCTGTCCGTGATGTTAGGACGTTGCAAGCAAATCGTTCATGGCACGACGGTTGCCACGAATGCTTTACTGGAGCGCAAAGGCGCTCGTGTCGGCCTGCTAACAACTCATGGCCATCGCGACATTCTAGAGATGCAGGAGGGTCTGAAACCCGAGCGCTACAATCTGCGCATGGCCGCACCCGAACCGCTTGTTGCACGTAATCTGCGGCTTGGTATCGACGAACGGATCGCTCACGACGGGAGCGTGATCAGGCCGCTTAACGAGGCATCAGTACTTGCCGCGCTAGAGAGGTTCCGCGCCGCAGGAGTCGAGTCTGTCGCAGTGGCATGCCTGCATTCCTACCGCAATCCTGCCCATGAACGGCGGACGGCCGAACTTGTGGCACAATACTTGCCAGGGGTCTATTGCGCGACCTCGTTCGAGGTTCTGCCGCAAATAAAGGAGTACGAAAGAGTCTCAACTACGGTCGTAAGTGCCTATGTTGGCCCCGCGCTGCATCGTTACCTTACCCGTCTGGAAACAGAGTTGGCGATTGCAGGCTTCGCCGGCGACCTTTTTGTCATTTTGTCCCATGGCGGCATCGTTCGGGTCGCCGAGGCGGTCCGACTTGGCGCAGCAACCGTTTTGTCGGGGCCTGCCGGCGGAATTGTCGGAGCTCGTCTGGCGGCAAGAATGCTAGGGCTGGACCACGTTCTGCCCTTCGACATGGGCGGAACGAGCACAGAGATTTCTCTAATCGTCGATGGGGATACCGCACTGAGTGTGGAACGGGGGGTCGGTGGCGCCCGGATAGCGCTGCGAGCGTTTGACATTTTGTCGATCGGGGCCGGCGGTGGGTCTTTGGCAGGAGCAGATCCGGCTGGCCGATTCAACGTCGGACCACAAAGCGCAGGAGCTTGGCCGGGCCCGGTTTGCTATGGTCGAGGCGGGACCCAGCCAACCGTGACTGATGCGAACCTAGAGCTTGGCTATCTTGCTCCGGACGGCTTCGGTAGCGGTAGCTCGCGCTTGGACCTGCCAGCGGCAACCGCCGCTCTGTCAAAGCTTGGCGCGGCGCTCGGGACCGACGCCAAGGGCGCGGCACAGGGTGTCTTTCGCCTGATCAACGTGAAGATGGCCGACGGCTTCCGCTTGATGACGATCCGTCGTGGCGTGGACCCGCGGCGCTTCGCCCTCTTGGCCTATGGCGGAGCGGCTGGCATTCATGCAACGTCCATTGCCCGCGAACTGGGAATTGGCCGTGTCATCGTGCCGGAAATGGCCTCGGTCCTGTCAGCATGGGGCATGCTGGCAAGTGATCTTCGCTATGAACTGGTTCGCAGTGAGATGCTCGATACTGCGGCACTTACAGATTCCAGTCTTGCCGAGCTGTTCGCACGTCTGCGCGCTGAGGCCGTAGCGCGATCCGGATTTAATGTCGACGGCGTCTCGCAGTTGCACTTTGAACATTCGGCTGACATGCGATACGGCGACCAGATATTCGAAATCGATGTGCCGCTGACCGGGCTGGACTTTGAGGGGCCGGGCCTCGTGAAGGGGGTCGTGGCACATTTCCATGCACGCCACAAAGCGCTGTTCACCTTTGCAAATTTTGACGATCCTGTCGATATTGTTAACTTAAGGGTGGCCGTAGTTTCACCAGCGGGTACAGATCCTACGCCGCCTCCGGCCGTGTTGACCCCGCCAAAGGTGGCTCCTCCCACGTCACGCGGGGGGGTCATGATCGACGGTCGGCTTCAAACCGTTCCGGTGCATTCCTTGCTCCAACTGACTATCGGCAGCCGGATTATTGGCCCGGCTCTCGTCGAATCTGAGAACACGACTGTGCTTCTGAATGTGCAAGATAAGGCCGTTGTGACCCGGCCGGGCTGGCTCGACATCACTGTCGACCCCTGTCGACCGAGGCCTGTCTTCCCCTAGAAGTTGGGGTCAATTTGGCCCGCCTCCCGCATATGGCAAGCAAAATTCAGCTTGCAAATTAAGGTTCACCGGTTGGGCGGCCCATGCCGCCGTCAGCCCCTAGGTTGGAACGCGACGGGACCTTCGTCACCAAGAATTCGGTAGCCTTCCCCGCTACGTGTTTCCGGCCACAGCAAAATCTGTAGCAAAGAACGGGCGGCCATATGGCCGCCCCTCCTGCTGTCCGACGCTGCGAAATGTGTCAGCGAATGGCGCCGGTTACATCCCCGGCGCCATGTCATCCTCAGGCGCAGGCGCGCGAGGTGCCCGCCCAACGGACTCGGCGCTCACGAGGCGCGAATACCATTTCTTGGACTGCTCGTTGAGTTCGGGCTTCCAGGCGCCTTCAAAGCTGATCTTGCCACCTTCGCCGGCCGCCAGAACGGCGCGGGCGTCCTTGCCACTCAGCATCGCCTGTTTTTCGGTGCCCATGCCTTCGATCGCGAGCCGCGTCGCCGCCCAGTCGCCGTAATCGTTGCTGCCATTGGCGTAGATCTTCACCACCGTCGCCTCGTAGGTCTTCGGCTCGAAGCTCGAAACCGAAAGACCAGTGCCGCGCGCGAGGCTTTCGCCCTGGATGAAGAAGGGCTCGCCAGTGGCCGCCTTTTCCCGCAAGGTCTCGGCGTTCTTCCCGAACGCATAGACATCAATCACCTTGTCCGGGCCGGTCACATGGAACTTGCCGACGGCGTAGGGCTTGCCGTTGCGGTCCTGTTTTTCCACGATTTCCGCCGGGTTCATCATCCCGACATAAGCGTTGAGCAGAGTCTGGGAGCCTGCCTTCTTGTCTTCACCGTCCGCCATTTGCGTCCTCACGTTCGCTGGAGTTTGTCCTGTGTTCGAGTCTAGGGAGCGCGAATGAAAATCGCAAAAGCAATTTTCCAGAAGTTATGGACCGGGCGTTTCGGCTGCGGGCTCCGGGTCAGCTTGCCGCGGCGCGCGGGCACGTTGGGCCAGGAGTTCCGCAGCTACCGGGCTCATATCAGACAAGAAGCTCCGCACGGCCTTCTCGCGGAAAAGAACCTCCGGCGTCTCCGCACGCCCCCACACCCCGCCCAGGATCCCGCGCCATTCCTGCCAGACGGCGTTGCGCCGCCGCTGATCGGTGTGATCAAACCCGAGAACGCTTTTCCAGGTCACGAGACGCGACGGGCTCTGGCGGGTCTGTCCCGCCCGCGTGAGCGCCTCACGCCAGGAGCGGCATTCGTTATGATTGAGTGGCAGGCCGCCGGTGGACAGGAGCGCGAACCATTCCGAGACGGCGGCCTGGGCTTGGACGGACGGTGTTCCGTTGCGCTCGGCCCGCGACTGCACGATCCTCAGGCTGGCCGCGATCTCGGCCTCGGTCTCCCCACTGAAACGGGACAGCTCCACGGTCGCGTGGCTTGTCTGGCCATCGGGTGACTGGACCGAGAAAATGAAGCAATTCCCGGAGCGAGCCTTGTCGAGATACATCGTCCCCACGCAGTGCGAGAGCCGCCGGCTCTCCTCGCGCATGGCCGTGAAGCTTCCCAAGGGGCGAACCACCAAGCCGTTCTGGCACGTGTATTCGGGAGAGAGGACCGGAAAACCTTCCGCGCCATAGCGGGCCGCAAGGTCAACCTGAGGTGCGTGCCGCCCGTCGATCGCGCCGCTGGCATCGATCAGGGCAGGGATGCGGCTCACATACCGGCGGGCGGTCTCGTAAAGACTGGCGGCAACGTTCTTGGCATCGCCCAGGAAGACCCGCCCCGCGACGGTCTCGGCCCGGTCCAACTGCCCGAAATCGGACACCGGCGTCGGCTCGCCCGTCGAGGCGATCGAGACGAGGACCTGGGGCAGGAGCACGGAGCGGGCAAAGTCGTCGATGGCCTCGATCGCGTCGATCGTCGTGAGGGCCATCCGCCGACGATCGAAGCTCTCGACCGGCACATCCGCAGCCCGGGCGAGTTGCGCATGAAATCCAACCCAATCGCCTTTCGCGGCTTCGAGCACCTGCACCGCAGGAACGCCCAGGCCATATTCGAGAGGCAAGGCGCAGGCGGCGTAAAGGTCGTGGAGCTTGAGCCATGCCGCATTGCTGTCGGGCACCCTGTCGGGGTTCATGGCCGCC
>JAUXPG010000471.1 GCA_030683915.1 Gemmobacter sp. | reverse complement strand
GAAAGCGGCCCTGCCGGGGGCGGGCTTGCCACGGCGCTGTTTGCCGAAGGCGCCGCGC
The DNA here is from genome assembly GCA_030683915.1 of Gemmobacter sp. Lineage (GTDB taxonomy): Bacteria > Pseudomonadota > Alphaproteobacteria > Rhodobacterales > Rhodobacteraceae > Wagnerdoeblera. The sequence goes on along the minus strand of JAUXPG010000471.1, from coordinate 2,734 downwards.
GGCGCGACGTGATTTCGTTCGACATGGGCGGCACCACGGCCAAGGCCTGCATGATCGAGGATGGCCGCATCGAGATTGCGCCGATGATGGAGGCTGCCCGCGTTCACCGCTTTACCAAAGGGTCCGGCCTGCCGATCAAGGCACCCGTGATCGAGATGATCGAGATCGGTGCCGGGGGCGGGTCCATCGCGCAGATCGATTCTGTCGGCTTGCTCAAGGTCGGGCCCGAAAGCGCCTCGTCCGACCCCGGCCCCGCCTGCTATGGCATGGGCGGCGAACTGGCCACGGTGACCGACGCCAATCTGGTGCTGGGCTACTATGACCCCGGCTTTTTCCTTGGCGGGCGGATGGCGCTGCATCTGGATGCCGCGCGCGCTGCCGTAGGGCGGCTGGGCAAGGCGCTGGGGCTTGGGGTCGAGGAAACGGCACTGGGCATCCACAAGGTGGTGGTCGAGAACATGGCCGCCGCCGCGCGGGTGCATCTGGTCGAACGCGGCAATGACCCGCGCCATTATGCGATGGTGGGCTTTGGCGGGGCAGGCCCGGCGCATGCCGCCGCCGTGGCCCGCGCGATGGGCATTTCCACTGTCATCATTCCCCCAGCCTCCGGGGCCGCATCGGCGCTCGGGTTTCTGGCGGCACCGCTGTCGCATGATGCCGCGCGGTCGATGCGTGTCGCGCTGGCGCCGGGCATGGACGCTGCCGCGATCAACGACCTGCTCGACGGACTGGAGGCGGAGGGGCGGCGCAATCTGGCCGAGGCCGGGGTCGCCGCGTCAGACATGAAGGTGGATCGCAGCGCGGACATGCGGCTGGTCGGGCAAATGCACGAAATCGCCGTGCCGCTGCCTGCGGGTGCCGTCGGCGCCGAAACCCTGCCCGACATCCATGCCGCGTTCACGCGCGTCTATTCCGCCCGCTATACACAGCCCTTCGAAGGCGCAAAGATCGAGGCGGTGAACTTCCGCGTCAGGGTCTCGGGCCCGGTGCCGGCCCTGTCGCTGTCAGGCGCCGTAGGTGGCGCCGACCCTGCCGCACGGATCAAGGGCCACCGCGCGGCGTGGTTCGACCCGTCGGGTGCGGTAACGACGCCGGTCTATGACCGCTATGCGCTGATGGCGGGCGAAACCATCCCCGGCCCCGCGATTATCGAGGAACGCGAGGCCACCACCGTCATCGCCCCCGGCGACAGCATCTCGGTTGATGCGGGGCTGAACCTTGTGATCACAGTCGCCGCGCCGCAGGCGGCCGAGGTGAAGGTGGCCGAAGGCATGGACCGCGCCACCGCCGTCGCCCGCATTCAGGCCGACCCGATTGGACTGGAAATCATGTGGTCGCGGCTGGTCAACGTGGTCGAGGAAATGTGGCTGACCGTCTGCCGCACCGCCTTTTCGCTGGTGATTGCCGAAGCGCAGGATTTTGCCTGCGAACTGCTTGACCCGACGGGCGAAACGCTGGCCCATTCCCCCCGCGCGATGCCGGTCTTCAACCTGACCTTGCCGCGCGCGGTCAAGGCGCTGCTGGAACGCTATCCGGCCGACACGCTGAAGCCGGGCGATGTGCTGATCACCAATGACCCGTGGCTGTGCGCGGGCCACCTGTTCGACATCGCCATCGTCACGCCCGCTTTCCATGACGGGCGGCTGGTCGGGTTGATGGGCACGGTCGGCCATGTGTCGGACATCGGCGGCACCAAGGATTCGCTGAAGGCGCGCGAAATCTATGAGGAGGGGTTGCAGATACCCCCGATGAAGCTGTTCCACGCTGGCGAGGTGAACGAGTCGCTCAAGACCCTGATCCATGCCAACGTGCGCGGTGGCGAACAGGTGTGGGGCGACATCATGTCGTTTGTCGCTGCGAACGCGATCGGCGCGGAACGGCTGGCCGCGTTCATGGATGATTACGGCATGCGCGACCTGGGTGCGCTGGCCGAGGTGGTGCAGGGCCTGTCGGAACGCGCGATGCGCGATGCCATCCGTGCGTTGCCGGACGGGGAATACCGCGCGACGATTTCCAACAACCCGCTTGGCACCCGGCTGGATTACCCGGTGAAGATCACCGTGGCAGGCGACGCGATGGAAATCGACTTTGACGGGGCGCCGCCGCAACTGCCGCAAGGTGGGCTGAATTCCACCATGAACTACACTGCGGCACATGCGACCTATCCGCTGAAATGCATGCTGACACCCGGCGTGCGTGGCAATGCCGGATGCTACCGGCCCTTTACGGTGAAGGCGCCCGAAGGGTCGATCCTGAACTGCGTCTATCCGGCTTCCGTGAACATCCGCACCCGGACGGGGTGGTATCTGGCGCCCAATATCTTCACCGCGCTCTCGGGTGCGGCGCCGCGGCAGGTGCAGGCCTTCACCGGGCTTGCCGTTGCCAGCACGGTTTATGGCAAGGACCTTGGCGGCACCTTCTATGCCGACATGCTGTTTTGCGGCGGCGGCCAAGGCGGATCGTCGCGCGGCGACGGACATTCGGCGCTGCTGTGGCCGACATCGGCGGCCAACACCTCGATCGAGTTGATGGAATCCCGCGCGCCGGTGTTGGTGGAGGAAAAGTCCTTTCTGACCGACAGCGCAGGCCCGGGTCGCCATCGCGGCGGTTTCGGTCAGCGCGTGGTGTTCCGCAAGCGCGACGATGATGGTCAGACCATGCTGGTGGCGGTCTCTCCCGAGGGGGTGAACAACCCCATTCCCGGCCTGGTTGGCGGGCTGGCCGGACTGGACGC
>JAUXPG010000426.1 GCA_030683915.1 Gemmobacter sp. | reverse complement strand
CGCCTCCAACTGCGCGCCCGATCCGGGAGACGCTCGTCAAGCCGGGCAGCAGGCCGCCGAGGCCGATTGTGATCTCGCCATAATCTAAATCCGAGTAGAGTTGGCCATCAACAGTCGTCCCAACCCGTGCCGGGCAGCGCGGCGGTGTTGGGCCGATAGCAGTTGCGGACGTTGCGAAGGGTATCCGCATAGACGGCCTGGTAATTCCGCGCGATCTGCAACTCTGAATCAACAGGCTGCTCTCGACGTCGGCGTGTGTAAGTTGACACCAGAACCTGCAGAAAACCGGGAACAAGTGGGAAAAGCCGGTGACAGCCGAAAAACCGCGTGACGGCAAAGGCTTGGGCAGGCGAAGCGAAGCGACCGGGGCGAGTGGCCCGTGTCTTGCAGAATGACCCGATCAGGCTCGTCTGCAGCTCGGGGCACGCAAAAGGCCGCCTTTTCGAGGCGGGGGGGCGCCACCGATTAAACCCCCGGAAACAGGGCATTTAACTCCGGCTGAGTTGCTGACCGGACCCAAAATCCGGCCCAGACGGGGCGTCCGAACATGCAAATCGGGCCGCAAGTTCGGATCGCCGGTTGCATGTTCGGATAAGACATTGGAACCAAATGGAAAAGCTGCGCACCCAAAGCCCGCCCTGCCCCTTCGAACATGCAACCGATTTTCGCTACCTGGCACTGATCAGCAGCTCGGCGCGAGCCTGCCGAGTTCTGCCTTCAGATGGCACCACGCGCGCGCTGCAGCCAGAGGAACCACCCCGTTACCGGCCGCAGCGGATCGGTCCAGCCAGGTGGCCAGCCCATCATCCAGTCGCTGAATGCCGGGTTCAAGGTGAGGGTGCCTTCGGAGTGTTTCTCGCCATTCAGCAAGATCACCCGGCATCGGTGGGAAGAGACCGGGCGCTGCGGGATCCATCCAGCCGCCGTCATCAAATGCCACAGCAGCGTCCAGGACAGTGCCGCATTGCGCAGACCGACTTGGCTGCCAGTCTGGTTCTGGTCGGTCCTGAATTCCAGCCCGCGTTCCGGGCTCAGACGGATGCACGCCCGGTTCCCGGCCGACTTGAAGGTCGGTGTGGGCCAGAAGGAACAGCCGTTCGCGGATGTGCGAAGCACCGACTTCCGCCGCTGATATGACGCACGCTGCAACGCTGTAGCCCATGCCCTGAAGCTCGCCGGCGACGTGGTCGAGACCGAGGGACAGATGGCCGGGGACGTTCTCGAAGAAGCACCATCGGGGGCCGACCTCGCGGACGATCCGGGCGACTTCGGGCCAGAGATGCCGGGGATCGTCGGCGCCAAGCCGGGTTCCCGCCAGGCTGAAGGGCTGGCAGGGATAGCCGGCAGTGACGATATGAACGCGGCCGCGCCACGGGCGGCCGTCGAAGGATCGCAGATCGTCCCAGACAGGAGCCGCAGCCAGGGACGCGTCCGCCATCCGCGCCACGAGAGCGGCCGCGGCGAAACCGTTTCGCTCGACATGACACACAGTTCGGTATCCGGGCTCTGCAAGGTGCAGGCCAAGGTCGAGGCCTCCGACACCGGCGCAAAGGCTGATGCCGCGAAAGTCGTCATGTCTTTCGGTGGGATGAACAGCCACACGAGAGGTCCTTTCCATCGCCGTCGCGCGGCTGCGGGTTCGGGCTCTCGGGCCTCAGATGGGTAAAGGCGGCACAGCGGGGGCATTTGATCTGGATTGCCCCCGCCAGGGCGCCTGCCGACATTCTGAACAGCAGACGCCGGCATTGGCAACAGCGGATATCGGCCCAGATCACGGGGCGCCGCCCCGGATCAGCAGCTCGGCTGCCGCATTGGCGCCCTTGCTGGATACGGAATAGGTGGTCCTGACCTCCTCGATCTGCGCCCAGGCGAATATGGCGCGGATTTCGGGGACATCGTTGATCGACATGAGAAACTGCCCCCGGATGCCCGCCAGTTGGTCGGCCAGCCGCTGAAAGTCCGCGCGGGCGAACAGCGCCTTGCCGTAGTCGCCCTCGCTGCCCCAATAAGGCGGGTCGAGGTAGAACAGGGTTCCGGGGCTGTCATAGCGGCGCAGGAACTCGCCGAAGTCGAGGCATTCGATCACCACCCCGGCGAGGCGCGAATGCAAATCCTCCAGCATTGGTTCCAGCGTGGTCAGGTTGAACCGGCCCGGCCGGTCGATCGAGACGCCGAAGTTGCGGCCCGACACCTTGCCGCCAAAGGCGGTGCGCTGGAGGTAAAGGAACCGCCCGGCGCGTTCGAGGTCGGTCAGGGTGGAAGGATCGGTGGCGACCAGGCGTTCGAACTCGGCCCGCGTGGTCAGCTGGAACCGCAGGGTGTCGAGGAACTGCGGATAGTGTCGCTGCAGGATGCGAAAGAGGTTCGCCACATCGCGCCCGGCATCGTTGATCACCTCGGCCTTGGGCCGGACCGCGCGGCGCAGGAAGATGCCACCCATGCCGACAAAGGGCTCGGCATAGGTGGTGCAGGGAATGGCGTCCAGGATCGCGCAGATGCGCTTGGCCAGGTTGCGCTTGCCGCCCAGCCAGGGGGCGACAGGATGAATGGGTGTTACGGGGGTCTGGGGGGTAGACAAGGGGAATGCTCCAATGAGGTGACCACTGGAACATAACGGGAACGGATCGTCAGGTTAGGGGTTGACTTCGGGAGTGGCTTGGAAAAGCGGCGGATTGTCCACCAACAGGCCATTTTCTACTGTCTTGATCGTGCCGTTCGCCAGACGAACTCGGCTCACATATGCGTATGTGGCGAATACCTGTCGCGCTTCTACCTCGGAAATGCGCGACCAACCTGCAACAGCCGTGTGTTCCCCCGCTGGAAGATCCTCGATGCGGTCATAGTGAAGTGTCTGAACTTTCGCCCCCCACACGTCGTAGAGGTCGAATGTAACCCTGATGGCAGTGACCGGCACAGCAACAGAAAGGCGGAGTTCGGCTCGAAGTGCGAATTGCTTCGAGCTATCATCCCAACGAGGAAACACTCCTGTGAACCCGGTAGGCAGCAGTTTTGCCTCCGCTTTTTCTGCTGACACAATCTGCCAAGGACGGCGCAGTTCGCTGCCTGGATGTAGCCTGACGCCAGTCGTTACCTGGGTGCCCATCGCGAAACCGTCGCCGAAAACCGACTCGGCAACCGTTGGCAGTGGCATCAGCGCAAATGATGCGGCGAAAAGGAGTGAGCAGCGGATGATACGCAAGGTGATTACTCCCTGTTAGTGTGGCCCCACCACATCACCTTGCCGATGATGTCGAGGGAAGCAACCTTGCTGCCGGTCAGAACTTCCGGCGGAAATGATGGGTTGTCGGACAGCAGCATGACCAGATCGGGTTCGGGCCGTTCAATCCGCTTCACGCGGGCACCGGTGCTGTCAAGAAAGGCATAGATCGGCGCTGGCCGTAAATCCTCTGGGCCGCGAGGCCGAACTGGGACTTCGCGCTTCGACCTGTCGATCAGCACCATGTCGCCGCAGTGGATCCCAGGCAACATGCTGTCGCCGCGCGCCCGCGCCAGCACGGCGTTCGAGGCCGAGACGCCGATGCGTGTCAACCAGGATCGTCGGAAGGCGAGGTGATCGACGATCTCCTCAGCCTCGTTCGAGGCGCCATCGCCAGCCGCCAGCGATGCCTGATGTAGCGGGATATGGGCGAAGTCGCGTCCGTCCAGGATCACCTGCTCGACTGGGCCGGTATCGCGCGGCGGGCCGATGTAGAACTCTAGTCCCAGTGCCGCGCAGATCTCGCGTGCTCGGTTCAGAGGAGTTCCCGACTTCTTGGCGCCGCGAAGGACGTTCCTAACGGCGTCAGGCGGAAGGTTGTGTGCCTTTTCAATGGCATATGCGTTCTGGCCGAGGACACTAAGGCGCTCGGCTACGATCTTGGAGAAGTCAGATTCTACATGTTCCACGAATCGGGGATTTTACCGATGCGAGGGCCGCTTGACTATCGGTAATATTGCCGTCTAATGTTGCGGTAATGATACCGATTGAGGCGATCTGATGGACAAGAAGGATCTGGTGAGGCTGGGAGAGCTGTATGCCAACCATCTCGGGTTGGAGATTTCGACCGTCTCAACCTACGCAGCGAATGACGGGAAGTGGCTGGCCAGCCTGAAGGGCGCGGCAAGCTGCACGCTGCGCAGGGCCGCAATTGTCGTGCGCTGGTTCGATGACCGCTGGCCGGTGGACCTTGAGTGGCCCGCCGACATTCCCCGCCCCAGCCAGAAGAAGGAGGTCGCGTGATG